>JALETS010000162.1 GCA_022781395.1 Lachnospiraceae bacterium
GCATCCATTTGTTTCTCTACCCGCTCCGTAACAGTCATCCCCACATCGCAGATACAACGGTCAAGTTCCATAATATCAGGATCCGAAAAAGACCGTTCAATCCATAAGGTTTCCTCCGTTACATACTTCTCATTGTCGGCCATAAACTGAATCCAGTGATCCTTCAAATCAATATAGCTTCCAATAAATCTACGATAGCAAATTTTCCTTTCCGGCAGTTGCATTATCGTAATACATCCGTCATACTCTTCAAAGGATTTCAGGCATCCAAACTCCACATCAAGAAATGGATGTGGAATCTTACCATCACTCCAGCATCGTTTCTGACGGAATTGTACCGGTGACAATTTTAATTGTTCCTTGAACACCGTGGCATAATTTGATGCAGAATATCCACAGTCTAGTCCCACATCGGTGACAGCCTGCTCTTTGTTCACCTTAAGGTTCACCGCACTCAGCGCAATCCGATTATGCTTGATAAAAGAATACAGGCTCTCCCCCACTTCCTGCTTAAAAAGACGGGAAAAATGATACTTTGACATATGACAATGCTGTGCTACTTCATCTACCGTCAGCTTCTCATTGATATGTGCAAAAATATATTCAATTGCCTTATTGATTATTTCACTCTCTACCATACTGATAGATCCTCTCATCGATTCTTCTGATAAACGAATAGGTATATGGGACAAAATATTTTGTCCAGAAACGGAGTGCTGTAGGATTAATGGTTTCATAGTCAACTCCCAGATAGCTTTTGCCTTCCTGAATACACTTTTCCGCCACTGCATCCAGAAGCTGCTTTGCCATGCCCTGCGAACGACATTCTTCCGAAACATAGGCCCCACAAATATTGCTCATGTCCGTTCTTTCGGTAAGAAATGTTTCTGCCTCGTCGTCTATCGCCATGTAGCCTACGATCCTGCTCCCCTGTCTTGCTGCAAGAACCCGTATTTCATCATTTTCAAACCACCTCTGAGACTTCTCCCCGAGTGTAGGGAAAAAGCATGGACTTTGGGCTAAATGATTGGTTAACTTATCATACAGCTCTTTTATCTCCAGCTTATTTTCTCCCTTCAGCTCTTCAATTGTAATTGCCGGATTCCTATCAGAATAATTATACTCCTGCAAGGACAAAATTGCATCCGAACATCTGCAGGAAACCGGCGAGTTTTCCTTCGTCAACCAACGCTTTCCCATACGGCGCACCTTTTACCTGATGAATAACTTCCACCAGCTTATCTTCCATTTCCTGATCCATAGGCGGCATACTCTGTGCTCTCTGCATCTCTTCCACATATTCCTGCTTACAAAGAGCTACGGTTTCCTCAATATTCATGTCTTTTACTTCAATCATTTGATACATTTCTTATTCTTCAATCATTTGATACATTTCTTATTCTTCCTTTCTCTTCCTGTTCCCCGAAGACAGCAAGCCTGTAACAAGCCGGCTTACAACCATACACGTGCAAATTGCGCAAAAAGCCGGGGACACGAAATCCCCGGCTCAATTACTTTTATACACAAAAAAATCGTGGTACCAAAATGATACCACGACGCATGCTCATTACTTATTTGCAAATCTCCGAGGTAATCATCAAAATTATGTAGTTGCTTAAATCAATTCTCTTCATCTTAGTCATAAGCGATTACCTCCTTTACTTGTAAAATATGTTTGATGGTAACATACGTAATTGGCAATGTCAATGAAAATATATTATTCATTGACATATGCCATAACATCTTCAAAAATAGCCCGATAACCTTCCGGCTTGATATGCATACCCTCAATGGTATACTCTGCTTTTAGCCGCCCCTGTTCGTCCATAAGCGGTGCATTCACATTGATATATCTCTGACCATGTCTGGCCGCAAGCTGTTCTACCAATTCATTTGCCCTGTTAATCTTTTCATTGGTTCGGATTAGCAGGCAGGGTTTCATTTCTTCATCTGCAGCATCATAATTAACAGGGTAATAAGCCATCATATAAATAATGACACCGGGCAGCCTTTCCTCAATTTGCGTAATAATCCGGTCATAATTTGACATAACCTTTTCCAGCGGTATGCTGTCATCACTCAGATCATTTGTGCCGATGTTGATGAAAACCTTGCGCGGTTCCAGTTCGAATACGCAGGCATCCAGAATCGGCAGCAA
>JALETS010000178.1 GCA_022781395.1 Lachnospiraceae bacterium
AAATCCGCTGAGTTCATAATATACACCCTTACCATGGGCAAAATTATACATATCAGTGCCCTCCTGTGTAGGCGCACCAACTACTTCTGTATTTCCATCATACAATTTCGAGAATGTGGCATTCTTGGCTTTAATGGAAATTGTCTTTGGGGTTATGTTTACCGTTTCGCTTCCTATGTAATCATTATAGTTACCGGTCAGATCTTCGATATAAAAGTAAGTTGTGTGGGCGCAGGCGCCGCTTTCATTGCTGTTAACATGAACATAGGAAGGTAAATTGGGTTTTCCGATTGCCCTGTAATTATCCTTAGTAAGCGGAGTCTTCTCATGATAATAAGCAATATATGATGTTTCCGGTTTATTTACCGATAAGGTAATGGAATGTCCCTGATTGTCAAATACGCCCTCATAGCCTTTGGTACTTACGGTCATATTTGCCTTTTTCACTGTAATTTCTGCATCTTTGTAAATAGTGCCTTCTCTTCTATTTTCACTATTCTTATAGGAAACAACACACCGATACTTATAGGTTCCTGCATTCTTTCCGGTTTCAATCAGCAGAGTGGATGAGGTCTGCCCCTCCATCAAAACTGCTGTTTCCGTCTCAGTTCCGCTTTCATCGGTAACACTTGTAATCTCGTACCACTGATAACCTGTAACTGTTGTCTTATCAGCGCCTTCTCCTTTTGTCGCGATTGCCATAAGCGCATTGCCTGCAGATTCCTCATAGCCATAAGTATACTCTGTATTACCTCTGATTTCCAAAGTTGGCGCAATCGTATCTTCGGGTTTAACCACTGCTACCAGATCCAGATCTTCGTTGACCGACAGATTATAAGTTTTCTGATCGGATACCGGCGAAAGACCTCCCAATGCTGTCGCAATATCTTCTCTTACCGGATATTCCGATAAATTCTCCTTTGCCGGATCGCCCGGATAATCCGAGAAAATATCACTCGCCTTGTACCAGCCCAGGAAATCATATCCGCCAGCCAACACTGCCACCAAATTTACAGATTCACCGTAAACATGCTCACCTGCTCCGTTAAAGGAAAGCCCGGTTTCCCCTCCATCTGTAGACACACCTGCCAGACGAACCTTAAAGTTCGCTGAACGGGTATAATAATATTCAAGCTTCATTCCATAAACAGGCGTGTAAGCATCACCATCTTTCAGCGTTGCAACCTGTGTACCCGAGCGATAGGATGTATAGGCATAAGAGTACATGGACAGTCCTTTAAGAGCTCCCTTATCAGACCCTGTGCTTTCATCACTCTTTACTTCGATCTTAGTTTCTGCTGCCACAAGATCTGTCTCCCTCAGGCTAAGAGAATTCTCTCCATTCAATGTTCCACTTGAAAAATAGTACTTATCTCCGTTATTTGCGGTCCAAACCACTGCGGTGATTGCATTGTCTTCGTCTCTGTAAACATCGGCCGAACCAGTGATATCATTAAAATTCACATTTTGAGTCTCACTGGTAGTACCGCTTATTCCAGAAATAAACCCGGATTCATATACCTGATTTGCGGTCTGGAAGTAATGAACCACTGTCTGATCAAATTTCGCAGGTGTCCAATTTGCTGTTGCCTGAAGATTAAATCCAGGCATGTTAAAATATTGTTCTCCTTGTTCCAAAGATGGTATATAATCAACCAGACCTTCATCTGTCACCTTCTTCCAGCTCCATCCGGCAAAAGTGTATCCAGCCTTTACCGGCTCACCCAACTGTACTTTTTGGCCAATAGAAAACGTATAAATCTCAGGATTACTGTCATCTCTGGCATTTGTAATCACTTCCACCTGATACTTATCACGGGCAAAATAAACCTTCAGATTAATAGGCGAAGTATTTACATAACCATAGGAACGGTTAGCCGTGTTAGTCTCATCATAGTAAAAACCGGTCTTGCCGTATGCTCCTTCATAATCTTTTCCATAATAATCCGAATATGCCTCTGTATCTTTGGTAAGGTATAATTCCGTATAGCTGACGGTAGGCCTTTCGATTGCTATCATCACCACTGCTCCGTCGTAAGTGTAAGTAGTAATCTTGTACTCTTTGCTGACCGTTCCGCCAAGACCGTTATCTATTTCGACAACTTTAGACACACTCTTTTCTACAATCGTTTTTCCGGCTCTACGTATATCATCAATATTATCCTGCGTCACATATCTATATGTAGTTTCTCCCACGGTAATGGGATCGGCCAGTTCGTAGTAGATATATTCCATATTTGGAATGGTTGATTTTTCCATGCGTCCATAGACTGTTCTGTCTACACTCATAGTCAATCCTTCATCAGGAATCGGATTTTTAAAAGTACCGTCTAAATACCATACCATTTCATATCCCTGTGGAATACCGGAGGATAAATGTTCACATGAGATTTCATTCTTCTTAACCGTGCTTCCATACCCATATAAATGATCATCACTCACACACGGTGTTCCATTATACATATAATATAATCTGCATTTATCATGATACAGGAATGTATATGTCAGATAACCATGAGTGCCATATAAATAAGTACTGCCATATGAAGTATTATAAAGATATAAACCACTGACATTATCATCAGTAATGGCACCTTCTGCCGTCGATTCACCATGAGCATTCTTATAAGCATTTAAGAAATTCTCTGCCTGAGAATATGCATATGTCCCGGATCCCTGTCCAAATCCAACATAGGCCCCCTGAATAAAGCTGTCATACGTATTGGCAAGAAATACACATGGTTTACTGCCAAATGCTGTGCTTGCACCACTTACAGAGGGATCAAAGTAATAGTAATTACCTGTAATAAGCGTAAAACCTTTCTTCAGGTCATCCATATCAGGATAGGTATATTTTCTTGTTTTGTCATTTGCGGCCGGATAATTTTCTACTTCCTCCTCTCCATCTGCAGGCACACCATTCACAATAGCACACTGATTCACGACTCTTAACGGGTAAGAATTCCCCTTATAATCATAAGTTACAGGAATGCAGGTTGCGTTATCGTCATATTCTACCGCAGCGGCTCCGGTGTACCATGTACCAAGCGTATTATCTTTTAGATTACTATACTTAATCCTGACATCCAAATAAAACTCTTCGTTTGAACCAATCTGATTATAAGCAATGGTTGTATAGGCATTCTTAATTCCAAACTGGCAAGTGATCAAATTATTAAGTCCTGCATCTTGCGGAGATGTTGCTTCATAACTATTCGCATTGTCTGATACTGTCGTAAAAGTATATGACGGCCATCTTTGACTATAAACATCCTCTCCATTAAAATAATCATAATATCCATTAAATGAAACAAGATAGTTTTTGTTTCTAAAATTGTACTGAAAATCAGATGTCGTTCCATCTTTGTCAGATATCGCGTTCACAGTTACTGATTCCGAGACAACATTATTACCAAGATTTGAATATAATGATTTCAAATCACTTTGTTGATCATCAAATAATGCTATGGGATTAATCGTATATGATGATCCCCACTTTCCGCTGACTTTGATTTCTGATGTCAGATTCTTTAATCCATCTGTAGCACCATTTCCATAAACATATTTAATCGTCGCCGTTGTCGTAATACGCTCAAAATAAACCCTCAACACAAGAGGATCAGTCTCGTCTGCAACAACTTTTCCCGCTTCCACACTCTTGTATTCAGCGCTATCCTGTACGATATGCGTGTAGTAATTATAGTTATTTAATGTTTTGACAAAATCCTCATAATAAAGATAGGTACAATTTTCATCCTCTCCTTTTTCAGACTTATTCTTTACGATCTTAATGTTTGTTCCCGCCGTATCCTCGTAGGTCAGTGTGGTCATCTTATCAAATTTGCCAATTTCTGACTTTTCAAAATATACCTCTACATAATATTTCACCTTGTCAGCTTTTACCACATCACGGGTCACCGTGACATTACCTGCAGGCATAACAGTCGGAGCATTACCGGTGGAGAAATCTGTATAGGATGTAAACTTATAGCCCGTAGGCATGGTAAAGCCGGTAAGCTTTGAACTTCCATTTTCATCAACATAGTACGAATCTAACTTATATTTTTCTACAAGTTCTTGAATCTCCTCACCATACTGATACTGTTTCGATTCAGAATATATTTTATTTTCTTTGGCCTCTCTGCTGTCCTGCCAGACCTCAAGAATAAGATCATATACATTCCTTGTGTAATAATAATTGATGTACAGAGTTTGATCTGCAGCTGCATTGACTGTGCCTTCCGCATACTGTTTCTCACTGTCTGCAGTGATACTTTTCGCAGGAAGATTATCAATATCACCTTCTCCTGAATTGGAAGCAGCGCCATAAGTCACAACCACTCCCTTAAGCGTGAACCCGTCAATATCAATTCCTGCAAGTTCATTGGTTGTAAGATCTGAACCCTTTGACAAATATGCCTTGATCTGTTCCCCTTGCTTACTGTTGTAAATCTGCGTAAGATCTGCTGAAATTTCATACTTATCTGTGAGTGTTGTACCACTTCCAATCGTCTCCAGATGGTATACCACATTATATTTTGCAGACTTTGCTACAAAGCTACCTGTAGCAGTCAAATTCTTGGCAGGCATAGTATCAGGAACAGAACCGTAACCCTCATATACCCATCCTACAAAGTCATAGCCTGATTTTTGAGGTTTATCCAGCTCTTCAATCGTAGCTCCAAAGTTATATTCTTTTGTATCAACCGTTTCCGATGCTTCTCCCGGAATGGTATATTTATAGGTAATGGTATAGCTTCCTATCTTATAGTATATCTTAAGTGTCTGATTATCTTTCGTCAGCGTGATGCTGTTCTGATACCCTGTTATTCCCTTCGGATCGGCATCATTGGTGTAATTTTTCTTAGGTTTCTGGATTGCCTCTGTAGCCGTGACTGCACTTTCTCCCTCCCCTGTAGAGGAGGCCACGATCACATCACCATATTTACCGGTGAAGGTTGCTGTATCCGATGCCGTATCACTGTAGGTTCCATCCGCATTCATGTAATAATATTCAACTTTATAGGTATACTGATCATTGGTCCAGTTGGCTGTCAGTGTATCATTTGTATTGGCCTTGAATACAGCACCGTCTACACTGATACCTGTATTTGTACCGCTCCAGTTCTGGAAGGAGTAACCGGTTTTGGTAAAAGTACATGAAGGCAGTATGATCTCTGTATTGGCAAGCTTGTAGATGGGAGACATGGTATTTATATTATCGTCCGTTTCACCCTTTTCAAATTTGATTTCATATACTGTAAACGCTCCTGACGGGTAATAAACACGTGAATTCCCCGTCTCCGCATCAGAAAATGCAATCTGATATGTGCCCGGCTCTTTGATCTCCACAGATGCAGTTTCATATTGCCCAGCAGGATATGTATTATCTGCTCTTTTGAAAGATTGCCATTCACCATATTCCAGAGGCTCATAATAGGTATATTTAGAGCCATCTATTGTACCTGTTTTTTCCGCTACCTTTACAAGACACCAACGCTTAATCCCCAATTGATCCATGACCTGGATACTCATTGTTACCGCCGAATAATCAGGCTTATTCTCCGCTTTAAAATCTTTATAAGTTGGTGACTCGTCTCTTACCGATGCCGTTATAGATACATTAGACAGGGACTTGGTAAGACCGGGATTAACAGTAATAGTTACATTGCCCTCATCGCCATTTTCTGTAGAAAACCAGGTATTAAGATCAGGGTTTGTAGTATGCCATCTCCGACAATGCTCATGACCATTACTGCAAACCAGATAACTGGCAAATTCATAACCATTTCCAGGCACTGCTCTAGCCGTAAAGCTTTCCCCGGCAATCAAAGT
>JALETS010000201.1 GCA_022781395.1 Lachnospiraceae bacterium
CTTTAACAGGGTTTCATAGCGAAGCTCATCCCGTTCAGCCGGAACCCGCAACCACTCTTTCAGATAATTTCGTCCTTCATCCGTGATCGTATAGATCAGCTTATTACGCTTATTCTCTGCCCCATCCCGTTTGGTGGCAAGCCCACGCTCCACCAATCCGTTCAGGGTAGGGTATATACTGCCAAAACTTGCTCCCCAGAAATATTTTAAGGTAGTGTCCATTCTCTTCTTGATCTCATAACCTGTCAGATCCTCATGACTTAACAATCCTAAAATGACACAATCAAGCTTCTTTTCTGTCGCCATTCTCTTTCTTTTTCCCTTCTATCATGTCATATGACAAAACTTTCTTTGGGCAGCCATCAATGCAGGCTCCACATTGAATGCATTCTGCACTGCAAATCTGTCCCTCTGCTACCTTAGCGGAAACTTCAATGCCCATAGGACATTCCCTGTCACACTTTCCACAGGAGATACAGGCATTTTTCTCTTTTACCGTAATATGTAATCCCGGCAAATGCAACAGTCTTCTAAGCTTTGTTCCAAGCACCATAAAAGGCGCCATCCAACAGAAATAATGGCAGAATACCCTTTTACCGAACAAAATGGCCGGAACAAAAATCAGCAGCACAATACCATAATAAATGATATAACTTGGTATACCGGAGACCGATATGCCATGCTCTGTTTCAAAAAAGAAATCAGTCTGCAAAGAGCCATTGCCATTTCGATAAGAACAGTAATAGCAAAAGCCGACCGCTGCTATCCACACAATCCATATGCCGTATTTGATATAGTTTTTCCATCCCTGGCGCGGTTTCTTGTCATTAACCGCAAAGGCACATTCCTGTAATCCTCCTGCCGGGCAAAGATAGGCACAAAAAAGTCTGCCGAAGGGAATCGAAAGCAGAAACTGCAACAGAAAAACAATGAAACTTCCGTTGATGATTCCCTGCAGGCCCGCATTGATAATCAGCGCCGGACTGAAATAGTAAAGTGTTATCGGGAAGCACAGTAGTGCTGTTATAAGGCATAATTTCCTGAGTCTTTGTCTTAGTGGTTTTTGTGTTTTCATATGTATATGTCCTTTCTCAATTGTAAGTGCTTGTATAAATACTCTGTGTTTCATGAAATTATGAAATATTTATCTTCGCTTATATATCACTGTGATATGTTTATTATATATCAGAATGATATATTGTCAAGGGTCTGCAGAAGCACTATACACAATATTCAACAACAAAAAACATAGGGACAGTATCACCTGCCCCTATGCTTCTCTTTCCGTTTCTGCTGTTTCAGTTCAAACCGGCGCTGCTTCTCTGCTTCCCGTTCTTCCCGGCTCACAGTCCTGCGCTCTGTTTTCAACTGCTCCTGCTGCAATTTCAAAGCCTGCTGCGATTTCGTACCGATCCCGACAGTCTGTACCTGTCGGCGCACTTCGCGCCGGATCCTTTTAGGATTACGATCAGCTTCCTTTACAGCAGTTGCCACAGCCGGACTGAATCGCAGCCGATAGTAATTTTTCAGGACAAAATCGTATATCTCATAGTCCTTCGGTTCCGCACCAAACGTAACCTTGCATACGGATAACTTTCCCTCCGATATCTGTTCAAAAACACCAATCCAGAAAGGGTCCTCAAAAAATACTGTCAATTTGCCAGATTCCAAAGTCGATTTCTTCAACTCGTCCATGACAATTCCTCCTTAATTTCCTGCTCTTTTCGCAGGTTTCTGTAATACGCAAAGAACGGACGACCCAAGGAGGGAGGGTTACTTACACCGATTCGGTGCGGTTGGACTACCTACCAACTCTGCAAAAGGATTTACCATGAATACATGGATATCTCTTGCGTTGTGTTTTTATCTTTGCTCTTTTATTCTAGCATAAATCCGTCATCTGCTACAACCTATATGTGTCAGTTCCTGCCATCTCTTATCATGTTTCAGAAATCCATAGGTCTCCTCATCGCGAAAACAGTCCAGCAGATTATTTCTCAATTCTTCCAGGAATTCTTCCCTTGGCTCCCGGAATTTCATGTGTTCATAAAGCGGCGAATGACAGAAACCGCATATTTGTTCCAATGAGGAGAGCATATCCTGCATGGTTGCAATTACAGTCTCAGTATCTTTCTCTACCGTTGCAAGCTCAAGTCTGGTGGAGACCGCATGATATTTTCCCATTTCGAGGCATCCGGCTATTTCCTCCTGCTTCTTCACAAGCATATGAGCTTTGTCCATATCGTTATCACGCATTGCCAGCATATACATTCCGTGAAGGGCACCACTGACCATCTGATATTCTTCAAACAGGAGTTCCTCATATGCCTGATAGGCCTCCCGGGTTCGATTCGTCTCACTGTAGATTTCTGCCTGCTTTCTTTTTCGCTCCGGGTTCTGTAAGGAGAAATACTCTAAATACTGCTCCGCTTTATCATACTGCTTCTTTCTCATATAGAAACCAAATAAGGAATCTGCCGCCCTGTTTCGAAGCGTTTCATCCTCACTGTCCAGTACACGGACATACAAAGAGCAAAAATATTCATCATATTGTTCCGCATCAGGAATCTCCCGCACCATGCGCTGAGAGTCAAGAATAACTGCAATCTGCCAAATCAACGCTTCACAATTTGGATACTGCTCCAGTTTTTCCTTCGCCCATTGAAATACCTCTTCATATGGTTCGTTCTTCAGCTTAGCATCCACTTCATAGACAATCTGCTTCACTTCCTCATCCGTCAACTCCTCATGAAAGGACAGCAGCGTGTCTGTCGAAATTCCAAGTAGTCTTGCAATAGGAGCCAGCAGTGTAACATCAGGATAAGAATTACCATTTTCCCATTTATTGACTGCCGGTGCGGTTACTCCAAGCCGGCTTGCCATCTCTTCCTGTGTCATGTTTTTACTCTTACGGTATTTACGAATAATTTCACCTATCTGCATTTTCATAGTCAAATATTCCCCCACTGCTTATTTTGGAAGCGAAGCATATGGTATTGTTCCATTCCACCCGCTCACATTACAAGCATATCAGATGAGGCTTTCCTTCACAATTGAACCGTTGTTAAATATTGTTCAAATAAAGTAACTATCGTTCATGTGCTGTGGTTTTGAAAAAATTTAGAGAATTTCAGATCATAGTTTTCTAATTGAATAAAACCATTGCCCTCTTCGGTGGAATCTTCCTTATTTTATAATCCCAAAAACTTCGCCAGCCCTTCTGCATATCCGGTAAAGCCTTCATATTGAATATCAAATACTTTGTAAGATATCCTTCATAGCCGCATCTGCTATTTCTTCCCAGGTCATTCCCAACATCGTTTCTTCAAAATATTTATAGTGCATCTTCTTTTCTCCTCATTTGTCTCCCTGCGAAATGCAAAACAAATCAGGATATACTCCACACTGCAATTGCTTTTTGATAAAGAAAATCTGCTCTTTCCTCTATAGCTGTTTCATTCCAGACATCTTTCTCTAAAAAGGCACTGAAAGTATCAATGCCCTCTGCATATTTTTTCAAGCCTTCCTTTCCGGGGCCATGACCTGCTTTTTTCGTATCCCAGTCGGCATCCCGTATGGAAGTATTTAATGCCTGTGTTATAATCGTAAGGTTACCAAGTGTCAGTATCTTGCGGTTGCGCTCATCAATCAAAGATTGCGTGGCCGGTTTATCCCAACGGTTACTCCATTTCTTAGGCATAATATGTTCTAAGCTGTACTTATTCATTCCGAGAAGCTGCGTAGTATGTCTTGTACGGTCTCTTATTTTGGATTCTATCAGATAAAGAACACCTGTTGCCTGCTTATTGGTAAGGATAGAACCACTGAATGCTTCCCGTACCTGAACATCAGACGGAAGATAATTAACCTTATCCGCCTGCTTGTCCAGAAAATTCAGGAACTTATCTTTTGACAAAACCTGATTTGCAATCAACCGCTCTGTAAATAATTGATTATAATTTTTGGTAGTAGACTTTGTCAGTAATCTTCGCATAATATACGTTTCTATAAAATCATATAGTTCAGACTGAACGGCTTTATCTGAAACGGCATGCTCAATATAGAGAATGTAAGGAATGAGGGTTGTCGTTTCCAGAAAAAAGATGATCCCGTTCAGCCGCTCAATCCCCGCTTTTTCCGGGAGCTCCTGATTCACAATTTCCGGATCAAAAATCCGCCTAAAGAGCAGAGCATAGTCACGAATTTCATCTCTCAGTGCACTACGGTCACCGGCATAGTACTTATCAATAAATTTTTTATAGGATTCAAAAAGCTTATCCACTTTGGAAAATTGTAATTTATCTTCCGCTGTCACTCCCAATGTAGCATCCTGTATTTTAATCTGCAAATAAGCATAGAAGAACAAATCAATGAACGACCTTCTGAATCTTCCGGCTGTAATCTCTCTGTCCCAATATGTTTTTGTTTCCTCATCCTTCTCAAAAATATCTTTCCAGTATACCTCATACGCCTGTAGATCATCACGCTTGAAAAAGAAATTCTTCAACAGTTCGGCTGTTGTCAGTTTTACCCCCAGAGAATTAATAGCATCAAATATCTGCTGCTCATCTTCTTCCGGAGAAAGATCTATGACCACAAACAGCATTTTATTTGTAATCGACTCAAAACTGATACGGTTCGGGTCTACATTCTTCCTAAAATATTCATATGCCCTGGAAACATTATCTTTTTTCTGAATGATCTCCTCTGTAGTTAAATCCATTACATATGTATACGCCTCAAGATCATTGTGATTATGCTTTAATACTGCCGAATCATCATCCAGACGGAAACGTTTATCAAATAAATTCATTTTGCTGGTTTTCAGGCAAAGCACTTTCAAAAGTATACTCAGAGTGGTCAGCCTCTGTTGCCCATCAATAATTGTACGAACATCCCCGTAATTACTTGAGGTTCCGGTAGGCTGCTGCTTCAATATGGCAGATCCCATAAAATAAGGCTCATTGCTCCTGCAGGTATTCTCTGCATCTTCCAGCAGGCGCTCCCATTGTTCCTCTCCCCACACATAGGCTCTCTGAAAAAACGGGATTTCCAACACACGGCTTCCATTAAAAATATCATTGATTGTTCTTTTTCCGGCATCCATAAATTGTCTCCTTTGTAAATGCATATCTGTGTTTGCACGAAATTATTATACTACGATCGCCGTATTTTCTCAATGAGCTTTATTACCATACAAAAAGGACTGCATATACACAATCCTGTATATATGCAGCCCTTTCATTTCAGGAAGTACACATTAGCCCTCGATGGTAATGTACTTATTTGCTTCAACTGTCGGCTTTGCTTCTTTCTTGCTGATATTCATTTTCAGAATACCATGCTTAAACTCGCATTTGATATCATCCTTGGTGATATCTTCGCCTACATAGAAGGAACGTTCACACGATCCGGAGTAACGCTCTCTGCGGATATATTTGCCGGTTTCCTTCTCCTGTTCATTCTGATCCATGCCCTTTACAGCACTGATGGTCAGATAACCATTCTCCAAAGAAACCTGCACTTCTTCTTTCTTAAAGCCCGGCAGATCCATCTCCAGTTCATAATCGGTATCGCTTTCCTTGATATCAGTCTTCATCATATTCTTTGCATGATGACCATACAACTTCTTCTCCAGCTTCTTCATGTCTCTATCGTTATAGAACGGGAAATCATTCATAAAGTCATCAAACAAATCTTCTCCAAAAATACTAGGCATTAACATAAGTCATTCCTCCTTTTTAAACTTTGATTATGTTTGTTTACCTGTTTCCTGGAACCGGATTACGGACTCTTAAATCTTTCTTTTGTCCTCTTCCTTGTTCTATTTGTACTATAACACCTATATTAGCACTCGTCAATAGGGAGTGCTAATATTTTTTGTGAAAAAACTGTGAACTCTTCAATTTTTACAATATATTTATTGTTCTGATACGATATTGACATTATACCGTGGTAATCTCAAATAATCTTGCCATAACAGGCTTATCGAAGCACACCTTCAACATCCGGTCTTCTACCGTAAATATTACCGGCTCCTTCGTTGGATAGATACAGGAAACCTGTATTCCTTTTCCGGCAAACGGAAGACTATCTAACGGAATAGACAAGGTCGTATCCGTGCACTCCGTACCGGCTTTAAGCCTTCTGCTGTTATTCTTACCTTCCATTTCCCGCTTCCATACTGCCAGATATGCCTTCCGATCAGTCTGCAGACCGCCGCATACCCACAAATCTTCATTGTCTGCTATGTCCAGAGGCAGGAAAGGCAGTGCCTTTTTGATATCCCCACGGATATTTTTATAGCATGCGATACCTTCTTTGATCAGATCCGTACGCTCCTGAGGGAGTTCTGCCAGATGTCCGCTCTGATGAATACGGACTAACATGGCATTTATCATGTTATAAATAACCTCTTCCTTATTCC
Organism: Lachnospiraceae bacterium; assembly: GCA_022781395.1. GTDB lineage: Bacteria > Bacillota > Clostridia > Lachnospirales > Lachnospiraceae > UBA3282. Next base: position 6,428 of record JALETS010000201.1, read on the forward strand.
CCTGACGCATCGGATAAGACCAGACTGCTGCCTGCTCCGGTGTCACGCCTGCCGCTGCATTGGCTGCAATCGTGGCATAATTCCGATAATCCTCCTGATCAGAGGTAGACTGGATACTGTAGCGGGACAACAGTGCATAGTCAATTCTTAGACCACCGCTGGAGCAGTTCTCGATTACCAGATCAGGATATCTTGCAAAGACATCATCCAGCCATGCCAGATATGCTTTTTCATGCCCCAGCATTCCCTGTCCCACGCTCTCTGCTCCGATCTCGGTTCCGATACCGGGTTCAATATTGTAATCCATCTTAATATAGCCCACACCATATTCGTTTACCACCCGGTCAATCACTTCATTGACATGATCGATAACAGCCGGATTACGGAAGTCGAGCTGATATCTGCTCCGGTCAAACACCCGCTTGCCGTGGCGCACGAAGAACCAGTCATCGGGCGCCTTTTTCGCTTTGTCACAGTTGATTCCCATAACCTCAAGTTCCAGCCAGACACCGGGAATCATTCCTTTCTTGCGGATGTAATCCGTCACTTCCTTGATGCCATTGGGGAAGCGCTCCCTGCACTCCTGCCATTCGCCTACGCTGTCCCACCATTCACCCGGTGCATACCAGCCGGCATCAATGACATAATATTCGCAACCACATTCCGCAGCCGCATCAATTAACGGGATTTCCTTCTCCGTTGTCGGGTCCCCGAACAGACAATTCATGTAATCATTAAAAATAACCGGAAGATTTTCATCATCCTTATTCGGTCTGCGGATCATCCGGCGGTATTTCGTCAATTCGCCCAGTGCCTCTTCAAAGCTGTCTCCGGCCACACCGACTGCAACCGGTACGGATTCAAAAGACTCTCCCGGCGCCAGATTCTTAAACCAGTGTGACTGTACCTCCGTCGGGCCGCTGACACAAACATAGAAATGGGTATCCTGGTCACTGATCTCATAATGCCAGGAACCATTGTGCTCTATCTGCCAGAACAGGCTGGTATGCGCCTCCGTATTGGCCACATATCCAAGCGGAAGATATTTCTTCGTAGACCAGTTACCGGTATTGGTCACTTCCAGCACCTGTGACGTACGCTGGTAGACACCGGGCTGTGTCTGCGACAGTCCAACATCTCCAAAGGTATACTCCTTGATGCTCATTTCCTTCTGCCAGCCGTTATAAGGGATGCGTATCCTCATTTTCGCATCGGAATTGCTCTTTCCTTCTTTTTCAATACCCGTATAGCAGAAGGACGACAGATACTCCAGTGTCTGTACTTCATCCCCTTCATTTATGACCCTGTTGAACATACGAACCACGGATGTACCATTGTAAAACTGCATCACGGTTTCTACACGGACATGTGTAACCTCCCGGTCCTCCTGGGTAATGATAAGCTTACGGCCGATCTCATTGACACTGTCTTCCATTCCCACATAAGTAAGCAGATAGCCGGGTGCTGTCACAATATGCTTATTGCCATGCTTTTCATAAGGCCTGTTGTAGCCGGACAGACTGACCTGCACCAACTGAAATGCCTCGTCCAGAAACTGCTGCTTTCTCCCCAGATCCTCAGCCTTACATTCCGGGCCAAACTTACATAAATCTTCTTCGCAGAATTCTGCTTTGGAAAAATGAAGCAGCTTCAACTGCTTCTTCTCCGTAATCCCAAAAACAATGTGAATTCCATTCTCGTTAATCCTGATGTATTCCATCCCGATGTACTCCTCCCACTGACTCTATACGATAAATTATAAAGTTAGATAATTGCGGACTATCAATTATACTTGAATGAGTTGTGCAAATTAACATATTCATAAGCAAGGTACTTTGAAGCCGTCGGTACTTAGGTGCTGTATTCTAGCGCCTTATGTACCGCTACGAGCTGAAAGTAGCGAGAGCGTGCCTGCGTTGAATTGTTAATTTAGCACAACGATGCATATACTTATTTGAGTTTCGCAATTATCTAAATTATAGAGTCAATGAAAGGATTTCGCAATCAGGAATTAGTGTAAAAGCAATCAATTCAGAAGTATGATCTGTACACCGTTTTCTCCAAGCATGCTGCCCTTTGTCTGCAGTGCCAGTAAAACATTCCCATCCTTATAATATTCTTCCGTATTTATAAAACCTTCTCCCATATGAAAGACCGCTCTGATCACATGGGTTCCCTGTCTTTCAAGCACAAAGAGATTCCTGCTGTCATCCTTTTCCAAGACCTTCCATGCATCTGTCGGGGCTATCCAGTCTTTCCTGATCTGAATCACTTTCCTGACAAATGCTTCCGTTTCCGTCTTTTCCTTATCCCAGGGCATCGAGCTTCTGTACTCGTTTTCCTTTACGCCCTGTATCAGCTTCTCATCTCCATAAAACACGCTGGGAACTCCCGGTGCCATACACAGATAGGCAAATGCCGCCATCCATTTCCCCTGATCGCCGCCGCAAAGGGATAAGAACCGTGCCACATCATGGCTGTCTAACAAATTAAGCTGTCCCCGTGAAATCTGTATCGGATAACGCAGAAGCATATCCGTCATGGAGTCGGCAAATCCTGACGCTGCTGTTCTGCCCATGGCAAAATAATCCCTGCAATGCTTCCTGAAATCATAATTCATGACAGAATCAAACATATCCCCTTTTAACCAGTTCTCTGCATTCTCCCATACTTCGCCTATTAAAACAGTCTCCGGGTTTGCCTCCTTTATTGCTTTTCGGAAGGTTCTCCAGAAATTCCTGTCCACCTCATTGGCCACATCCAGCCGCCAGCCATCTACATGGAATTGTTCTATCCAGTATTTTCCGACTTGCGCAAAATATTCCTGCACCTTTTGGTTGGATGTATTCAGCTTCGGCATTTTAGGCTCATAGGCAAAACAGGCATAAGGCGGCACCTCTCCCTGGTTCTTCGGCCTTTCTACCGGAAAGCGCAAATCGTAAAACCAATCCGCATACTCCGATTTTTCCCCTTTTAATATGACATCTTCAAAGAATGGAAAGTGCCAGCTGCAATGATTAAACACTCCATCAATGATAATGTGCATGCCTCTTTTATGGACTTCTTCCGTCAGTTTCCGGAAATCTTCCTTGGTTCCCATACAGGGATCGATATTATAATAGTCCACAATATCATATTTATGATATTCTCCCGCCGCAAAAACCGGATTCAGATAAAGACAGTTAAAACCGAGATCTTCAATATAATCCAGATTTTGCAGAATACCGTTTATCGTACCGCCGCGTTTGGAACGATATTTCTGCCCATCGGTTCCGGTTATCTCATTTCCCAGATTGCTGACAGAACGATAATCGTCCGCGAAACTGTCCGGGAAAATGTTATAGACAACTGCGTTTAAGAACCACTCCGGCTCTTTTAATATCTCCTCCCTCAATACATAAGGATACTGATAATATTCGCTTCTTCCTTCTACCACAAAGCCATCTTCCATGACCATATCCGGTAATTGCGTATGAAAAGCATCCGCATAATAATATGCCCACTCATCCCCTTTGCAAAGCCGGAAATAGTAACATATTCTTTTAGGCGATCCGGTAATGGTTTTTTCAAAGTAATCATATAATTCATCCTGCCAGCACACCTTCATTTCCGTCTCCGTGAAGACTACCGGAGACTGCATACATGCCCTGTCTCCGTAAAAAAGGGTGCACGAATCCAGATCCCCTTTTGCCACCCGAATCCGGACAGTGAATATATCTTCCGCTTCCGCAAAGGCATATTGGGACATCGGTATATGTAAAACTGCACTTCTATTCATTTTCTATCCTTTCACGCCTCCGGCCGTCAAACCGGAAACCATATATTTCTGAATGCAGAAAAAGATGATCAGAATCGGTATGGAAACCAGAATTGCTGCCGCCGAAAATAAAGGCCAGCTTCTGCTGTAATCATTTGCCTGCAACTGATATAAACCTCCTGCCAGCGTGTAGCTTTCCTCTTTCAGCATAAAAGTCGTGGCAAACAAATACTCATTCCATACAAAGATCAGCACCATAACTGCCGTAACAATAATTGCCGGTCTTGCAAGCGGCAGAATAATCTTGCGTATCAACTGCATATCACTTGCTCCGTCTATTTTCGAAGCTTCTTCAATCTCAATCGGAATGGAATCAAAATATCCCTTCATATTCCAAATACTGAAAATACACATACTCCCCGCATAAATCAAAATCAGACCCAGATGCGAATTGAGAAGATTTAAGTTCTTAAAAAGGCGAAACAACGCAAACATCGTTAAAATCTGCGGAAATGCATTCAAAAGCAAAAGTACCTGCAGCACAGCCTTTTTCCCTTTGAATTTAAACCTGGAAAAAGCATAAGATGCCGTCACGCTTGTACTCATTGCAAGGAGCATGGTTCCCACACTTAAAACTGCTGAATTCAGAAGCCACCTCAAAAAAGGCTCCTCCAACAAAATTCTTCTGTAATTGTCAAAGGTAATCTGCCCGGGTAAAATTCCCGTTCCCGAAGTCAGGGCGCCGCTTCCCTCACTTATGGAAAGAATCACCGCATAGAGAATCGGAACAAGTCCCAAGAAGCATAAACCTATAAAAAACAGGTTCAAGAAGAACAATCTACACTTTTGCTTACTCTTTTTATTCATGCCCTTTCTCTCCCTTCCGGCCGATTCGTAACCAGCGAAAATACAATAATGATTCCAAAAATGACAATGGATACCGCCGAAGACAGTCCATAATTATTCGATACAAAAGCATTCTGGTGTGCATAGGTAATAATGGTCTGCAAATCAGCACCCGACAAAGAACCTTTCTGTTTGGTAAGCAAATAAACGATATCGAACTGTTTAAAGGTGGTAAAAGTAGTCATAATGACTGCCGGCGCAACAATTTTTCTCAGGGAGGGAATAGTAATATAGATATTCTTCTGTATAAAACCGGCTCCTTCCAGCACAGCACTTTCATACATACTTTTATCGATACTCTGCAATGCCCCGTCGATCATCATGATCATAAAAGGTAATGCCATCCACAGATTCAAGATCAGACAGGCCCAAAAAGCCGAACCGTTCTGGGCAAGAAAATCCATCTTAGACAGACCTAACGCTACCAGGATTTTGTTAAACAATCCAAATTCCGTATTGTACATTCCCACTCTCCAAAGGAGAATGGAAACGTACGCCGGCATTGCCCACGGAAACATTAACAGCGTTTTATATACCCTTTTCAGCTTTAACCCTTCAGTATTCAGTCCCACTGCAATCAGATAGGCGATGACCACCTGCAACACCATGTTCACTATTGTCCAAAGCAACGTTGTATATAAAGCTGACAGGAAACCTGAGTCCACCTTTAACAGGGCACGTTTATAATTTTCCAGACCAATAAACTCAAAATCAGACCAATGATAAAGATTCATATTTGTCGTGGAAATATAACCTGTGTACAAAATCGGAAATACTACAATGATTCCAATCAAAAGCATTGCCGGAAAACTGTATAACCATGGAGTTGCCTTTTTCTTTTTCATCTAAATCCTCTCTCTTCCATATATCTACTGCATATCTGCGATAGCTGTAAGCGCCTCTTCCTGATACTTAGCTGCCGCAGTCTCAACATCTTCGCCGGATTTGTTGACTGCTGCGAGGAAAGATTCTGTCGGTCCCCACATAACATTCATCTGTGGAATATTGGGCATCGGCTCTGCTACCTCTGCTGTCTTTTTCATGGCAAGAATCATCTCATTTGCTGCCACTTCCGGGTCATCATATGCCTTAACATTTGCAGGAGCACAGTTATATTCTTTGGCAAGCACAATGCCTACCTCCGGCTGGGCCAGAACTTCCAGAACCTTCACAATGGCATCTTTCTTACTTTCTGCGGCATATTTCAATACACCGAGACACTGTACACCCGAATAAGGTTTCAATGTATTGCCGTCCGGTAAAGTGAAATCCGACAAAGACTTGATTCCCAAATCAATGCCAGCCTCTTTGATACCGGAAATCAGCCATGGACCGCCGATAATGGCCGCCGCCTTGCCTTCGTTAAACAATGTTGTAACTGTATTATAGTCACCATCTGCCTGCAATGCCGCAAACTTCTTATTGTAGGAAACTGCAGCGATGGTTCCCGATGTGTCTAAGCCGGGATTGCCGTCTTTATCCAAAATGTAACCGCCAAAACCGTTGATAAACGGTGCCACGTTATATGCGCCGGAATGCTGGTTGACAACTGCATAGGTTCCTGCCTCAGTATCCGTATGCTCTTCCATATAAGTATATAAGTCTTCTGTTGTTGAAGGAATTTCCCCATCCCACAAATCTTTGTTATACATAAACAGCAATGTCTCATAATAAACCGGCATCAGATACTGTTCATCTTTGTAAGTAGCTGCCTCAATGGTCATCGGCAACAAATCTGCCTGCTTATCATCACTGATCAGATTGCCTACCGGCTCCAAAATACCCATCTCTGCAAAGCTTCCTAAGGAATCGTGGGCGAATAAGTACATATCCGGTCCGTTTTCAGCATCCGTTCCATATAATTGGATCTGCCCGGTCACGTCACTCTTCTTTTCAAATTTCAAGGTGATATTGTCGTCCTTTAATCCTTCATTTACTACATCAGCCAAAGCATTCATCATGGCTTCATCATTGTCATGCCACGCCGTAATGACGACTGCCTCCTCATTCTCGTCCGCTGCCTCACCTGCTGTTTCTGCAGCTTTTGTCTCTTCTGTACCTTGACTTTCCACAGCTGTACTCTCTGTACCGGTGCTTTCTGCACCGCACCCCATTAGTGATACTGCAAGCATCACGCCTGCCAAACCAACACTTAACTTCTTCATATACACCCTACCTCATTTCTTGACATTTTAGGAAACTGGTTTCCTTATATTTTCTGATACAATAAATATATGCGCATATCACTTATTTACGCTATTTATACCATTTTCAAGATTTTTAATCTACAAATTTTCTTTCACTTTATTGACTTTGTTGGGAAAGCGCTATACTATATTTTTAAATTTAGGTATTTTTACAAGGAGGGAATTCCATGGCAGTGACAATCAGCGACGTGGCACGGGAGGCCGGAGTATCTACATCCACAGTCTCTAAAGTGTTGAATCATTGGAGCAGTATTTCTCCCGAGACCTGCGAACGGGTACAACAGGCAATAGACAAACTGCATTATACTCCCAACGCAAGAGCTGTCAGCTTTGCCAGGGGATGTACCAACAACATTTTGTTTCTTTCCGATTTTACTAAGGAACAGGCTTATTCTAATCCCCATATGTTTGATATTCTATGCGGTGCCAGGAAGAAACTCTCCGAGTCCGGTTATTCCCTGATGCTGGCAGACATACCGGAGCAGACAAACCCGGAGGACTTTATAGCTTCCCTGATTTCCCAAAAATCTGCAGACGGCATCATCATTCATGGTTCCGCCTACTCTCCCAAACTGGATAATATTCTGCTGGATACCCAGTTTCCGCATATTCTTGTCGGCCATCCCGGTCCCGCCAGCCGGCTCTGCTGGATCGATACCAACAATGGCCTTGCCGGCTCCTTTGCCGCAAAGCATATGATAGAGTGCGGTTATGCTACCCCCGCTTTCATCGGCAGCGGAAAATCCGACCTCATTTCCGTACAACGTTTAAACGGTTTTATCGGTGGTATGTATGAATATGGATACCGCATTCCGGACAGTCATATCGGATATACCGATTCCAGCATTCATTCCAGCTATATGGCTGCCAAAGAAATGCTGCAAAGCTCCAATCCTCCCCGTGCAATCGTCTGCGAAAACAATACCATTGCTTTAGGGGTTATGAATGCCATACATGAGGCTGGTTTAAAGCTTCCGGCCGAAATCGCTTTTGTCACCTTCGACACTTACCCTTATTCTGTCCTGATTGAGCCGACACCTACCATAATCGATATTGACGTATATGATTTAGGAGTACAGGCCGCCACCATGTTACAGCATAAAATCAAGAATCCTTCTCTATTGATTCAAAGCTATGCAACGTTACCGGTATTAAAAAAGGGAAAGACGACATGATCTTTCCCTTTTGTTTTATCTTTTCTAGTATTGCAATTAGTGATACTGTTAATGAAACACAAAATTTCTGGTAAAGTACGAATAATTTAGCATTCCTCAAAAAATCGATCAGCAATATATTCCGGAGACTCAGCCCACAAACCGTTCTCTGTGTTCTGCAAAATAGAATATGTTTCAGATGTATAAAACCGATCAACCGCCTCTATAAAGTCAATCTTCATCTTCTCTTGCAAAATATCTAATACTGCACGAATTTGTATACAAACATTCATTGTAATATCTTTACCATTAAATGTATAAATGACATCACTCATAAACAGCCCTCCCAACCAATTTGATGTATTGAAGTGATCTTTCCGTATGGAATGACACTTGATTATTCGCTTTACTGTATTTTAATCTTTCTACAGCTTCATCTGCAGTTAATATTCCGGCTATATACAATTGAACAGTTTCCATCGTATTATCATCTGCCACCGGACCGACAACAACATCATAAGAATGCTGCAACCCACCCTGAGAACGATTCTCTTTAATAAATTCCAGCCACTCCTTATTTAAAGCATCAAATCTCTTTATCTTTAATGCATCATTCTCTTGAAATACAAATCGATAAACATAATATTGGCTTGTCTTTTCTCTCAGACTTAAGCGATATGCCCATTCTTTCGCCTGTTGCTCCAAAATGGTAGTATAAAATCCTGTTCCAAAATCCCTTCTGTTATGAGATTTACAAAGTAAAATCTTATCAAAATCCGCTATTGTCCCATGAAATAAAATAAGTTCTTTACTCTCTTCCAAAAGTTCTTTATCAATGAATTCCATCACTTCTTCAAATGAAATCTGATGAAGGTATTCATGCTGCAATATTATTTTCTCGAATACCTGGTGTTTGTGAAATTTTTCATTTACCTCTCTGGGCGATAAATTATTTCGTGCAGCATAGGACTCCATTATCTGAATAGAAAGCATCTCAATGTCTGATTGTATACTCATTCAAATCACCTCATTTAGTATTATACACTAAGCTCTTATTTTTACAAAGGCTTCTCTGATTATACATAGTTTTTTACATAATGCTCCACTATCACCCTTTGGTTCTGTTCTATGCCAAAGAACTCTCTACCTTCTCGGCTAATACGATACATATTGGGATTTAATACCTTTGGGTCCTTTAAGCATTCCACATTGGAATAGTCATAAGGATATGTCTTCCCATTGTTAAATACAACAACCATCTTTTTTGTATCGGCATTATACCTACAAGATTTTATTTCCGGTGTTTTTATCTCACCTTTTATAATGATCATATGTTTTCTTGTATTCATTCGTGTATCTCTTTCTTTATTGCATCTATATAATCCATTTACATCATCAATACATATTGTAGGCTATTCACCTACACATCTCATCTTATTAAGAATATCACGATAAAGAACCATGTTCAATTACTTTGCATGCCACTTCCCCTCTGACCAGACACAAAAAATAACCTTTATGAAATTAAAAATACTTTACACAATACTAATTCCATAAAGGTTGTTCTTACAATAAATCTAAAATTTATTCCCCCACCGCCTGCATCAGCTTAAAGAAATATTGTGACTCTCCGGTGCGGAAATACTCATACCACGCTTCCAAAGCATCCTCTCTGAAAACGTCCAGACGTGCGATAATCTGTTTAGTCCAGAGAAGCGCTCCGGCGCATCCTGCGGTAATAAGGTTTTGGTCAGCTACCGACAAACTGTCCACATAAAAGTCGTGTCCATGATATCCCGGTGCAAACATTTCAAGGAAGCCCGGTCCGTTGCTGGCATGTGGTCTATTGTCCATAATCCCCGCATTTACAAGTACGGTAGTGGCTCCACAAATGGCACACACCGTAGCACCTACGGCAAGCAGTTCCTTTGCTTTTTCAATGATGACACCATGTATTGAATCATTCCAGGTATCTGCTCCCGGTAGAAGAAGCATGCTTGTTTCCTCTAAAGCAATGTCAGAGGCCACACAATCAGGTACTATGGTTAAGCCGCCCATCGTTGTAATCGGTTTCTTAGAGCAGCCAACATATTTGATTGATATCGGTTCAGCTCCCTTCTTGAAAAATCTT
>JALETS010000217.1 GCA_022781395.1 Lachnospiraceae bacterium
AAAAATATAGGATTTTATGAGAGATTATGCGATGATACATGAATTTGAAAAAACGCCGCAAAGCCAGTAAAATCAAGGCTTGCGGCGATATGAGAGGTTATAAGAGATTATGATAAAAGTATTATTCATCTGCCACGGCAACATCTGCCGCAGCACCATGGCCCAGAGCGTCATGACCTATATGGTAGCACAGCGTCACAGGGAAGCTGATTTCTACATTGATTCTGCAGCGACCAGCCGGGAAGAAATCGGCAACCCGCCTCATTACGGAACCGTAAATAAACTGCGTCAGGTGGGTATTCCGTTAGTCCCTCATAGAGCAAGACAGATGACGAAGCAGGATTATGAGGAATATGATTATCTGATCGGGATGGATGATGCCAATATTCGAAATATGGGACGGATAGCAGGCGGTGATCCGGATCATAAGATCCACAAGCTGTTAGAATTTGCAGGAAGCAGCAGGGCTATAGCAGATCCCTGGTATACGGGTAACTTTGATGTAACCTACGATGATGTGGTAGAGGGGTGCGAAGCATTCTTAAAAGCAATCGGGTAACGGTTTTTAGTTACTAACCTTCCCTGAATGCATTTACCATTGCAAGGAAATTTTCTTCCTTAAGCATGGCGATTCCCTGCATTTCATCTCCCAGGACGATCAGGTTATCGCCGGGATTTATTTGAAAAAGCTTTCTTGCCTTGGCCGGAATTACGATCTGTCCTTTATCACCGACTTTGACCATTCCAAACATGTGCTTTCCTCTGGGCGGTACGCCCAAGCCGTAATCGGTCTGTTCATAATTAACCAGGTCGTCCATGGATACGTCAAAAACGTCTGCTATTGCCTTACATTTTTCAATATCAGGCAGCGATTCGCCGGTTTCGTATTTGGATAGGGTCTGGCGGCTGACATGCAATCGGTCTGCCAGTTCTTCCTGAGACATGTGATTCATTTTTCGAAGAGAAATCAAATTATCCTTGAACATTCTGTTTTTTCTCCTTTTTGATACCCAGTACACACCATCTGATAACCGGTATTCCGGATATGATTTCATTCAGTAAGAGACCGCCGCAAAAAGCAGCAATCGCTGTTAAGAGGTAAACGATTACAGGAGCCGTATGGGTATACTTTGTCAGAACATATGCGGTTGCAGACAAAGTAGTATAGTGGAATACATAGAGTCCGAAGCTCCTTTTGGTCATGTATTCTGAGAAAGCATTGGTCTTATTTCCCCAACGTTTGACACAACCTAACACCGCCAGGCAGGCTGCCCATCCAAAGCCGATGGCAAGAGGGGAATTAACGCCGGGAGCCACTGTATAATTCTGCCCGAAATAGCAATTGACATATACTGCGCCAAGAGAAACGGCAGCAATCAACAGGAAAATGCAATATTTTTCAAGCTGTTCAATCACTTCATCGTGGGAAAAGACGTAGTAACCCAGCAGAAAGCAGAAGCCGTAAATGCCAAACCGATACACGCAGATTATAGGCATATTCAGGATCTGTGCTGCGCCCCACACGGGAACTGTCAGTAAAACCAGTACCAGAATATTTGCTTTTTGGCACAAGTGATATAGGCGGCCTTTTTCCATTTTGCGGACAAGCAGAAGTAACATGGAGCATAACCACATAACCTGGACAGTCCACAGGACACCGGTTCCGCAAAGAGCCATAATCGGATACATGGCAATGCCCGGTACGTTACCGGACATACTGTCAAATGCGTGACTGATTGCCATATTGAAATAACCCTGGATCCAGCCAAAGACGAATAAGCCGATGGTGGATGGAACCAGAAGTTTTCTTGTTCTTGCTCTGATAAATTCTTTGTCGGTGTGCCGGTCCAGATAATATTTTGCGCACATGCCGCTGATAATAAACAGGATGACCATAAACCAGGGGTACAGCATATATTGGATTGCATCCTGGTAGCGTACTGTTGTGATGGGGCCGATAACACCTTCCGTTATGATTCCGTTAAACATGTAAATCACATGATAAATGACCACCAGTATAATAGTTCCCCAGCGAATATTGTCTATGAAATGTTTCCTCATTTGTCTGTCCTTTCCAAGTATGATTTTACCATACTTTTACAACTTTTGCCACGTTTCTTAACATATTATAGCAGGAGAATATACAATGCTCCACCTATCATTCTTAACAATATAATGGGATATCTGTTAAAAAGCGTGGCAATTCAGATTTGGAAGCTTTTTCCTGACATAAAAAAAGAAAGTGTTACTCATTTTACACAAAATTTACTCTGATTTTGCAGATGCGTGATAGTGGAAGCAGAATTTTGTGGGTATTTTAGTATGTGAAAGGCAAATCTATAACAACAGGTAAATTAAGGAAGGGATAGTTTATGAAGATCATAAGGTCATTTATTGCCAAGGTAGGAAATATGGAACCGGAAAATTCAGCACTTTTATCTCTGATGGCACATACCTTTCTATGGTTTGGGCTTGGAGGAGCGGCCGGATATGTTTGGGCTGCCTGCACACATGCATCCGGCAATCTGATGTTGTCCTACATTATTACGGTAGGTGCGGTATGTGCTCTTGTATTGGGATATGTTGGCGGCGTGGTATATCTGCTGCGTGAAGAGGCATAAGTTTATTGTAAAGAAAAGGTAAAAAAAGATTTACAAACAAATTACGGAAACATGATAGTTTGTAAAGCACTCTGACTGTTACACTTGAGTGCAGTTGAAGCAATCATCACTTTTTATGTGATGTATCTGCTTCCATAAGAAAACATTATAAGAAAGAGGAGTAAAACAATGAAAAAGAACAAAGTAACGAAAATGATGGCAGCACTTGGTGTTGCAGCGCTTATGTTAGGAAGCCTGACAGGTTGCGGTAGCTCTAATGATACTGCTGCACAGGCAACACAGCAGGATGCGGCAGAGACAACCACAGAGGATACAACAGCAGAGGCAGAGGCAGCTGCAGAGACAACAGAGGAAACTGAGCAGCCCGCTGAGGAAACAACAGATAAGGCTGTCAGCGGTACAATCACTATGGCAGGATCCACTTCCATGGAGAAGCTTGCAAATGCGGTAGCAGAAAGCTTCATGGCAAAATATCCTGATGTGACAGTAACAGCAGAATTTACAGGATCTTCCGCAGGTGTGGAAGCAGTTCTGGGCGGCAGCGTAGATATCGGTAATTCTTCCAGAAACTTAAAGGATGAAGAGAAAGCAGCCGGTGCAGTGGAAAATATCGTAGCAATCGATGGTATTGCTGTTGTTACAGACAAAGAGAACACAGTAACAGACCTGACAACAGATCAGCTTGTAGGTATCTACAAAGGCGAGATCAAGAACTGGAGCGAAGTTGGCGGTACAGATGAGGCTATCGTTGTAGTCGGCAGAGAAGCAGGCAGTGGTACTCGTGGAGCATTTGAGGAATTACTTGGAATCGAAGATTCTTGTGCATATGCTAATGAGCTGGATTCTACCGGTGCAGTTATGGCTAAGGTTGCTTCTACACCCGGCGCTATCGGTTATGTTTCTTTGGATGTAGTAGATGACACAGTTATCTCTTTATCTTTGGATGGTGTTGCAGCAACAGAAGAGAACATCAAGGCGGGCGACTATACACTCAGCAGACCGTTTGTTATGGCAACCAATGGCGAGATCAGTGCACAGAGTGATACGGTACAGGAACTCTTTACATATTTACAGTCTGATGAAGGAAAAGAACTGATCAAATCAGTAGGTCTGATTATTCCGGACTAATGAATGGGCATGGTAAGGAAGAAATGAGCAAAGATAATACAAATTCATTGACAAGTAATTCGCGTCAGATTAAAAGAATAGAAGGCATAGCGCAGGCGATTTTTACAATATGTGCATTCTTTGCGGTGTTGGCAGTCGTTTCTATCACATTATATATGATTGTAAACGGCATGCCGGCAATCTTCCAGGTGGGGATCAAGGATATCTTGTTCTCCACCGTTTGGAAGCCAACCGCTTCGGAACCGTCTTTTGGTATCCTTTATGTCATATTAACCTCTATTGTCGGTACAATCATGGCGATTATTTTAGGTGTGCCGCTTGGACTGTTTACGGCAATCTTCCTGGCAGAGGTGGCACCTAAGAAGCTGGCAGCTATTGTTAAACCGGCTGTGGAGCTTTTGGCAGGAATCCCTTCAGTCATTTATGGTCTTTTGGGATTGATGATTTTAAATCCGTTGATGTATCAGTGGGAAAAGGCATTGTTCCGGGATTCTGACACACATCAGTTTACCGGCGGAGCCAATCTGATATCGGCTGTACTGGTACTGGCAATCATGATACTGCCTACGGTGATCAATATCAGCGAGTCAGCCTTGAAAGCCGTATCACCGCAGTTGAAAGCATCTTCACTGGCGCTGGGAGCTTCTCACATCCAGACGATTTTCAAGGTGATGATACCGGCAGCCAAATCGGGCATTATGACAGCAATTGTGTTGGGTGTTGGGCGTGCGATAGGAGAGGCCATGGCAATCAGTCTGGTATCCGGCAGTTCGGTTAATCTGCCATTGCCGTTTAATTCTGTAAGATTCCTGACAACAGCGATTGTCAGTGAGATGGGATATGCCAGTGGTTTACACAGGCAGGTATTATTTACCATCGGTCTTGTATTATTTGTTTTTATCATGTTAATCAATATCACTTTGAACGTGATTCTGAAGAAAGGAGAGAAAGAGGATGACTAGGAAAATGAAAGATAACCTGGTTCTTGGTCTGATCTATCTTGCGGCTTTCTTCTCAGTTATTCTGTTGCTGGTCATTATTCTGTATGTGTTCATTAAAGGACTGCCAAGCATCAACTGGGGGTTTCTGACAACAGTGACCAGCGCTTTGAAAGGCACTACGGGAATTGCCGGAAATATTGTGAATACGCTTTATATCGTTGTATTGACGCTTTTATTTGCAACGCCTATCGGTATTGGATCGGCAATTTACTTAAATGAATATGCAAAGCCCGGAAAGATTGTCCGTCTGATGGAGTTTACTACGGAAATACTTTCCGGCATCCCTTCCATTATTTTTGGTCTGTTTGGTATGGTGTTTTTCGGTACAGCATTGGGACTTGGCTATTCTATCCTGACAGGTGCATTGACGCTGACTTTGATGGTACTGCCTCTAATTACGAGAAATACCCAGGAAGCGCTTAAAACGGTGCCGGACAGTTATCGGAGCGGTGCTGTGGGAATGGGGGCTACAAAATGGTATATGATAAGAACGATTTTATTGCCCTCGGCAATGCCCGGTATTATTACCGGTGTGATTCTGGCGGTAGGGCGTATTGTAGGAGAATCGGCAGCACTTTTGTTTACGGCAGGAAGCGGCTATTTGTTACCCAAGGCAGGAGCAGGGCTTTTTCATAAGATTC
>JALETS010000218.1 GCA_022781395.1 Lachnospiraceae bacterium
TGTATCATGCTCTGAAGCCGCAGTATTGACATGCTCAATAATGGCTTCAATTTCATCATCATAGTGCAGTCCTTCAATGTCATCAAGCTGCTCTCTGTGAAATCCCAGATGTCCCCCCGCAAGAGGCCCCTCAATCACAACCGCATCAGGAAGTCTGCTATATTTCTTCCACCAATACCGCATTATAACCTGTACGGATTTCACGCTGGACACGATGGGGGCAAGCTTTGTTTTGGCAGCACCTACGATTTTAGGCAGATCCATCGGCAGTCCGGCACCGGATATGATCATATCGATACCGGCTGATACCGCCGCCTTTACATATTCCTCATATTTTCTGGTTGCCACCATGATATTAACTCCAAGCACACCACCCTGGGCAATCTCACGTGCTTTACGAATTTCCGACTGAATTGCTCTTAAGTTCGCGCCGATAGGATCAGTATCGAAATCCGGCTCTCTGTATCCGATCTGTGCCGTGGAAATCACACCGATTCCCCCTTCTTTTGCTACCGCACCAGCTAGCGAAGAAAGGCTCACACCGACGCCCATACCACCTTGTATAACGGGTACTCTCGCTACCAGATCTCCTATTTTCAATGGTTTAATTGTAACCATACACTTACGCCTTACCTTTCCGGATATTTCTACATATCCTCTATAAGCCGGCGGCTGCCTTAAGCATCGCCGATTGCAAAAGTAAGCTCTGCCTGTGTTACTAACTTCCCGTCTACATAGGCCTTTCCTGCTCCCACACCGATGGGGCCTTTGATCTTAATAATCTCTGTCTCTAACGTAAGTACATCTCCGGGAATAACTTTTCCCTTAAACTTGGCATTATTGATCGCTGCAAAATAAGCGGTTTTTCCTTTAAATTCCGGCTGACTTAAAATAGCCACTGCGCCGGTCTGCGCCAATGCCTCAATAATCAGTACACCCGGCATAACCGGCTCCTGCGGAAAATGGCCGGCAAAAAACGGCTCATTATAAGAAACACATTTTTTGGCTACAACACGTTTTCCCTCTTCTAATTCCTCAATGGTATCAATCAGCATAAACGGCTGTCTGTGAGGAATGATTTGCATAATTTCTTTTGCTGTCATAAGCGACATATCTGTATCCTCTCTTTAACTATTATGATTGCCTTACTCAGTATACTTCTTAACCAGAATGCTGGCATTATGTCCGCCAAACCCAAGAGAATTGGATAATGCGTATTCGAAATCCTCT
The DNA here is from genome assembly GCA_022781395.1 of Lachnospiraceae bacterium. Classification (GTDB taxonomy): domain Bacteria; phylum Bacillota; class Clostridia; order Lachnospirales; family Lachnospiraceae; genus UBA3282. Next base: position 1,231 of record JALETS010000218.1, read on the forward strand.
GTATAAGGCTCTTTACAGTAATTCAGATCACACTCTTCATCCGGTACCTGATATCCTACAGTCTGGTGGATATATCCCTCCTGCAGTTCCTTCACACAGGTAACAAACTCAATGGCACCTGCAGCACCAAGCAGATGACCTACCATGGATTTGGTTGAATTAATTTTAATATCCTTGGCATGTTCGCCGAAAGCTAACTTGATCGCTCTTGTCTCAAAAAGGTCATTATGATGTGTACTGGTACCGTGTGCATTAATATAGGTAATATCGTCTGTAGAAATACCTGCATCCTTTACCGCATATTCCATCGCTTTAGCTGCACCTGCGCCGTCCTCAGCCGGGGATGTGATATGATATGCATCGGAACTGCAACCGTAACCAACTACCTCTGCATAGATCTTAGCGCCTCTCGCCTTGGCATGCTCTAACTCTTCCAATACGACAATCGCGGAACCTTCTCCCATAACGAAACCGCTTCTCTCTTTATCAAAAGGAATGGAACATCTCTTAGGATCCTCAGAATTGGTCAATGCTGTTAATGCGGAGAAACCACCGATACCGATTGGACATACACTTCCTTCCGTACCGCCTGCAATCATCACTTCCGCATCCCCATACTGAATAGTACGGAATGCTTCACCGATAGAATTTGTACCGGTTGCACATGCAGTTACTACGTTGATGCTCTTGCCCTTTAGACCAAACTGGATAGAAACATTGCCGGCTGCCATATTAGAAATAGTTAACGGCACGAATAAAGGCTCGATTCTTCCCGGTCCTTTTTCCAGTAATCTGCTATGGGAACGCTCCATTGCCTGAAGAGAGCCTGTACCGGAACCAACTGCCACACCTACACGATACGGATCTTCCTTCTCCATATCCAGTCCGGCATCCTCCATAGCCTCTTTTGTTGCTGCCACAGCATACTGGGAAAATAACTCCATTCTCTTGGCAGCCTTAAAATCCATATAATTCTTGCCGTCAAAGTCTTTCACCTCGGCAGCAAGCTTACATTTATAATCAGTAGTATCAAATCTGCTGATCGGTGCAAAACCTATCTTGCCTTCCTTTACACTTGCCCAGAATTCGTCTACACTTAATCCGATAGGAGTGATGGCTCCCATACCTGTTACTACTACACGTCTACTCATCTTTATTACCATCCCTTTCTTTTCTGCTACTTATACTAAATTGCCATTCCGCCATCCACGGAAATTACCTGTCCTGTAATATAGGATGCTTTATCACTGGCAAGAAATGCCACTGTCTCTGCAATATCCTTTGGGGTGCCTACCCGCTTCAACGGAATCTGCTCAAGCGTTGCTTCCTTCGCTGCATCAGTCATTGCCTGAGTCATATCCGTATCAATAAATCCCGGTGCAACAGCATTGACTGTAATATTTCTGCTTGCCAGCTCTCTTGCCATGGATTTCGTTAATCCGATCACGCCTGCCTTAGATGCAGAGTAGTTAGCCTGTCCGGCATTGCCCAGCACACCGGATACGGAAGACAGATTGATAATCCTGCCTGCCCTCTGTTTCAGAAAAGGACGATACATATGTTTAATCGTATTAAAGGTTCCTTTCAGGTTCGTATTAATAACCGCATCAAAATCCTCTTCTGTCATTTTAATAACCAGGTTGTCTTTTGTAATACCGGCATTATTTACCAGAATATCAATATGCCCGAAGGCAGCCAGCATATCCGTGATCATCTGTCCGCATGCCTCATAGTCCGCCACGCTGCACTGTACTGCCACAGCTTTGCGCCCCATCGCTTCAATCTTAGCGACAACTTCCTCTGCCTTTTCTTTTGAGCCGTTATAATTTACAATTACATCCGCACCATACTCTGCCAGCGTCAGTGCAATCTCCCGTCCGATACCACGGCCCGCACCTGTGACCAGCGCCACTTTACCTGTTAACATGTTTTCCCTCCTTACACCTTAGAGTAACTCTGCCAGCTTCTCTAAATCTTCTACTTTCTCTACATTAATAACTTTCATCTCTTTATTAATCTTGCGCATGAATCCGGATAATGTCTTGCCGGGTCCGATTTCTACAAACGTATCTGCTCCGTCCGCAATCATACGCTCTACCGTCTGCTGCCACTTCACGGAAGAAGAAACCTGCTTCTCCAGAAGCGGTTTTACCTCTGCCTTATCTGATACATAATCAGCAGTTACATTAGCGATATAAGGAATCTGAATATCATGGATTTCCACATTCTCCAATTCCTTTGCCAGCTTCTCACCGGCACCTACCAGTAACGGAGAATGGAAGGGTCCACTAACTTTCAGGGTAACACATCTCTTAGCACCGGCCGCTGTCAACTTCTCCACTGCCGCCTGTGCAGCACCCTCTTCGCCCGTAATAACAATCTGTCCCGGACAGTTATAGTTAGCAATCGTCACCATACCCGGTGTCTCTTCACAGATCTGCTCAATCACTGCGGTATCCAATCCGAGTACCGCTACCATAGCGCCACCCTGCGGTACAGCTTCCTGCATATAAATACCACGTTTACGAACTACTTTGAAGACATCTTCGGGACTCATCACGCCGCTGGCTACCAGCGCGCCATATTCTCCCAGACTCAAACCGCCTGTCACATCAGGTTTCAAACCTTTTTCCTCTATTGCTTTTAACATTGCCACCTCTGTTGCCAGCATGGCAATCTGTGTATACTCTGTAATATTGATCTGTTCATTCTCTTCAAAGCAAAGCGCCGGCACATCTAATCCACTCGCCTTGCTTGCCAGTTCAAACATTTCCCGGCATACCGGAATCTGCTCATAGAAATCCTTACCCATTCCTACATATTGTGCTCCCTGCCCCGGGAACATAAATGCTATTTTACCCATAATTCTCCACCTTTCTCTTACATAATTCTCTTGCTGTTGATAGTTTGAATTTCAAAGTATTTAATTGCCAAAAAGGGAGTTCAACATAGAACTCCCTATATATTAGATTTTCAGAAGCTTCTTTGCATCCTGCATGATCTCCTGGATCATTTCTGCACAGGTTTGCTCCTGCTTAACAAGACCCGCTATCTGTCCTGCCATCAATGTTCCGTTTACAACGTCACCTTCTACCACTGCCTTACGTAACGCACCAAGTGTCAGATGTTCCAGTTCTTCGAAAGGAGCACCTGCTTTCTCAAGCTTCAGATATTCTCTTGTCATGTTGTTACGAATCTGACGAACCGGATGTCCATGCGTCATACCGGTAACTTCAGAATCAATATCCTTGGCTGCAATTACTTTTTTCTTATAATTTTCATGGACAATGGATTCTTTGGCAACAACAAATCTTGTTCCCATCTGAACTGCTTCCGCACCCAGCATAATAGCTGCCGCAAAACCTCTTCCGTCAGCGATACCGCCTGCAGCAATAACCGGAATGTTGACTGCATCTACTACTTGTGGAACCAGAGTCATAGTGGTAGCTGCGCCAATATGTCCACCGGATTCTGTACCCTCTGCAACTACTGCATCGGCACCGGCACGCTCCATCATCTTGGCAAGTCCTACACTGGCTACTACAGGTATGACCTTAATACCTGCTTCTTTCCACATAGCCATATACTTGCCCGGATTACCGGCTCCGGTAGTAACTACTTTAACACCTTCCTCTACGATTACCCTTGCAATGTCATCCGCCTCCGGGTTCATCAGCATTACATTCACACCAAAAGGCTTCTGTGTCAACTCTTTCGTCTTCTGAATCTGTTCTCTGACAAAAGAAGCCGGTGCACCGCCTGCACCAATGATACCTAATCCACCGGCTTCTGACACTGCTGCTGCCAAATGGTATTCAGCCACCCATGCCATACCACCCTGGATAATAGGGTACTCAATTCCCAGAAGTTCTGTTATTCTTGTTTTCATATTTCTACCTTTTCCTAATTCGCAAATACAGGCTCTAGCGCGATTATGCCTCTACACCTTTGTCCTTCAAATACTCAACAACAGCACCAACTGTTGTGATCTTCTCCAAATCTTCAGAAGGAATCTCTACACCGTACTCCTCCTCGAAAGCCATTACAAGCTCAAATAAGTCTAAGGAGTCTGCACCTAAATCATCTTTGAAAGAGGATTCCTCTGTAATTTCTACTCCATCTAAGTTTAACTGCTCCTGAATAATCTCGATAACTTTTTCTAACATTTTCTTATCTCCTTTTCGAAATTTAAAAATAGTTTGACATTCAAAGTATATTATCTGACCCTATATTTGTCAATCTTAATTTTACGGATTCTTACATTTTTGTCAATTAGTTTGACAATAAATATTGGTAAATATCTCTTTTAGAGACTCCACGATCCTTTGCGACCTGCTTCATGGCACTTTTCTCATCCATTCCCTCCTTCTCATAATATGCCATATGTTCTTCAATCGACATACTCTGCCATGCGGCTTTTTCCTCTTCTTTTTTCTGTTTTATGCTTTTACCCTCTATGACCAGTACATATTCTCCACGGGGCTCTTCTTTTCCGTACATCGTAAGAGCATCCTCTATCGTTGTGGGCAGCACTGTTTCAAATTTCTTGGTCAGTTCCCGGCACAATGTAAGCCGCCTGTTTCCCAGAACACTATACAGTTCCTGCAAAGTCCTGACCAGATGATGCGGTGCTTCATATAGAATGATAGTTCTGGATTCCTCTTTCAATTCCTCCAGTATCTGCGCTCTCTCTTTCTTGTCTGCAGGAAGAAACGCTTCAAAACAGAACCTCCTGGTATTAAGTCCGGACAAGGTCAGTGCAGTGATACATGCTGCCGGACCCGGCAGGGATGTTACCGGAATACCTGCCTCATGGCATTTCGCCACAAGTACCTCCCCCGGATCGGAAATTGCCGGCGTGCCTGCATCTGTAATCAGTGCCACGTCCATACCCTTCTGCATCTGCGCTATGAGGTAGTCCGCTTTTTCTACTTTATTATATTCATGATAACTGGTCATAGAAGTCTTTATCTCAAAATGATTCAGTAATTTAATACTGTTGCGTGTGTCCTCCGCCGCAATCATATCCACATTGCGTAATGTTTCCACCACGCGGGGTGTCATATCCCCCAGGTTCCCTATAGGCGTAGCACACAAATATAACATTCCCGGCATATTCATCCTCTTTTCTGAAGCAATTGTCTCAACTAGAAATTGCGAAATCCGTTGTGCCAATTAACAATTCATTTACAAACAAAGTTGATTGTCAATACCCATATATTTCATAGATCTCCGGCATATAAACCCCCGGCTCTTTATAGACGATCAGCGGCTTCTCCACTGTCAGACGGGGCTTACCACCACGATTTGCTTCAATCAATACCATATTCGGTTCTTTATCTACAAACGGATAAACAAGCTGCATCCGCTTCGGCTCCAGCTTATATGCCTGTAAAACAGCCATGATCTCAGCCAGTCGGAAAGGACGGTGTACCATAAAGAAATTGCCACCCGGTTTCAAAAGCTTTGCCGCCCGGGACACTATATCTTCCAGTGTACAGAGGATTTCATGTCTGGCAATCGCCTTTGCATCTCCTTCATTGGTTATCCCATGTTTTCCGATCATATAGGGGGGATTACAGGTAATAACGTCAAAAGAAGCAGCGTCAAACAGACTTTCTGCCTCTTTAATATCTCCTGTCACAATATCGATTTTATCTTCAAGACCATTTAAAAGTACACTGCGCCTTGCCATGTCTGCACTATCCTCCTGGATTTCCAGACCGGTCAGATGCTCTGCCTTTGTCTTGGCCTCCAGAAGGATCGGAATAATACCCGTACCGGTACCCAGATCCAATACATGGGCACCCTCTTTGACCCGCGCAAAGCCTGATAAGAGCACTGCATCCATTCCGAAACAGAAACGTTTGGTATCCTGAATAATATGGTATCCGTTGCGCTCTAAGTCGTCAATTCTCTCATTTTCTTTCAGCACAACTCTGTTCTTCGATACCATATCCCTCTTCCTTGTCTGTTTCCCTTAATTGTCATCCAGTTTCGATTTATTTGAATCCTGTTTCTCCAGCTTCTCCAGCTCTTTCAGCTCTGCATCACTGACATCAACCTTATGATTCTTATTATGCTTTCTCTTAAAGCGTAGCTGCTCTACCTTATATTCCTGAATTTCTTTCTCATCATCAACATCTACGATGACCTTCACCAACTGGCGCAGCACATTAACACTGTGTACCTCGCCCTTTAAACCATCCTCGGTCGTCACAAAATCTCCCACATTAGGAAGTCTTCTGTTTAACTCTTCGTAAGTCTCTTCCTCATTCTTCAGACAGCACATCAGTCTGCCACAGACACCGGATATCTTAGTAGGATTCAGAGACAGATTCTGTTCCTTAGCCATCTTAATGGAAACCGGAGCAAACTCCGATAAATGGGTATGGCAGCATAAAGGTCTTCCACAGATACCGATACCGCCCAGAATCTTCGTCTCATCTCTCACACCAATCTGTCTAAGTTCAATCCTTGTCTTAAAGACAGCAGCCAGATCTTTTACCAGCTCTCTGAAATCGATGCGCCCGTCTGCCGTAAAATAAAATAACACTTTATTATTATCAAATGTGTATTCTGCATCAATCAGTTTCATCTGCAGATCATGTTTCCTGATCTTATCCAGACAGATCTTATAGGCTTCCCTTTCCTTCTGTTTATTGGATGCCTCCTGCTCATCGTCCTTGGGTGTCGCCACACGAAGGACTGCTTTCAGAGGCTGTATAACCTTGTCATCCTCTACCTCTTTGGGATCACATACTACAGTCCCGTATTCGATGCCTCGTGCGGTCTCCACAATTACATGATCATTTCTCCTGATCTGCAATTTACCCGGATCGAAATAATATATTTTACCGGCGGTACGAAACCGCACACCTATTACCTTAACCATAATCTATCAACCTCCATCTATCGCTGCTTTTCTGATTTCTATTGGGAATTACCCGCTTGAATCACTGCTAGTTTTCCTTGATCGTCAGAAGCAAAAGTTCCATTGTCAGATCAAAATTAACGTTTGCCTCCAGCCTTCTCTTAGCCTGTTGCAACGCATTCACAATTGTCTCGATTCCCTCATATGTGCTTCTGTCTGCCACTCTTCTGATCTGCTGCAATTCATCCTTAAAGATAAGGCTGTTGATATCCTTTGTAGCTTTATAGAGCAGCACATCACGATACCATACAGACAGGATATCCAGATAATCATTTACATCAAATTTATATTCCGTGATCTTCTTAATCGCCTTGACGATTTCGTTAATCTCCATATCATTGATATATTTGACCAACGTAATCGCCTCATCCTTGACTTTCTCAAACTCTTCACTGCTGGCAAGCAGCTTCGCCTTGCCGATATTACCCCTGGCAAAAGCCACACAGATATTTGCCTTATAATCAGGCACACCCAGCTCTTCCATCAGATACTTCTTAACCTTTGCATCCGGCACCGGCTTCATATTGAGCACAACACATCTGCTTAATATTGTAGGTAAAAGTGCTTCCACATTGGTAGTCAATATCAGGATAACTGCATACTCAGGCGGCTCCTCCAGTGTTTTGAGAAGCGCATTTTGTGCCTGCACAGTCATCTTCTCACCCTCATTCATAATATAAATCTTACGAGGGCTGCTATAAGGCTTAATGCCGATATCGTTATTGATCTGACCGCGAATATCTTCTACACCGATGGTATTAGGCTTCTCATGTCCGATATAAATAATATCCGGCTGATTATTGCTCATAGCCTGCTTGCAGGAATGACATTCTCCACAGGGTTCTGTTCCTCCCTTTTCACACTGCAGTGCCATTGCAAAAATACGCGCAATAAACTCCTTGCCGGAGCTGCGTTCTCCATTGATAATATACGCATGCGAAACCTTATTCATGGAGATCGCATTCTGTAAGTGCTCTTTTAACTGTTCCTGTCCAATAATGTCTGTAAATTTTGCCATCTATAAACCTCTCTATTTCCCGACTACGTAAAGATATCCAGAAGCAATCCCCGGATTTCTCCAATTTTACTTAGAATTGCAAGGTTGTCCTGTTCTTCTTTCACAAGTTCCTGTGCCAGTTCATCCAGATTCTGATCAATCAGACGGATAATCCCATACACCCTGTGACGCCCTTTTCGGTCCAGAAAATTTTCTCTGGAAAAAGCATGGGAGCGATTCACAATTTCATTCATAAAATCCTTAATCAGCGCCCGATACCGTTTCATATCTTTGATATCCCGGTGTTTTGCCAGCTTGTCTCCCTGTCTGGTAATCTCCTCCAGCATACCTGTAAGGGCGTTCTGCAGATCCTGTTCCTCTATCCTGCTGACAAGAGTGAATTTAAAATTGCCGTCAGATTCCTGGACTGCCTGAGTCTGCTCCACCGGCATCGTCTGCTGCATCTGATTTACTTTGATGTCCACTCCTGTCACCCCTTTTCCAAATAATATAGATCCTTAGCTTTTCCTCGTTGCTTCCGGCTCTTTATTCTGATATCTGTTCCTGAAGATATATCACAATCTCTTCTAAGCATCTGTCCAATTCATCGTTATGGAATGTTCGCCTGATTCCCGCCAACTGCATTTTTTCCTCTGAAAAATCTTCTGCATCTGCCAGAAATCGCCTGCACATCTCCTCATATTTCGGATGATCCTGCGCTTTTTCCCTGTCCAGCGCCCTTTGCAGACGCACACCGTCATCCAGCTCAATCATAACCGGCACTACCTTGTCCACACCATAGAACTTCTGTATCTGTGAGTATGCTTCTAATGTTCCAATCAGAATATAAGAGTCACTCTCAAGCTTAATCGTATCATCTGCCACCGTAAAATACCGCCATACACCGTAACAGGTATTATAGGCTCTTGCTTCTATGATACTTCCCTGCTTCAGAAGACCCTGATATCCTTCTTCATCTGTAAAATGGTACTCTACCCCTTCTTCTTCGCCATCCCGGATGGGTCTGGTGGTATAGGGGACAATAGTTTTCAATTGTATCTCCTGTTGATGCAACAGTTTCTTATAGATAGTGTCTTTCCCCGATGAGCTTTTACCCATCAGACACACGATTTTACCCATAGTCTGTCCTTATTACCGCCTCTGAATGATTATATCTTATCATAATAATGCCATACTTTGATGGGAATTTCAATTTTTTCTGCATATCTGTCATAAACAGATTTATTAGCCGAGTTAATCTGCCGTTATCACAGAAATCATGCCTGTATCCGTCACACCGTGTACCTGTAATCCCATCGCTATACTGTTCTGTACCGTCTGCATAAGGTCTTCACTCATGATCTCCCCCGGTACGAGTAAGGGTATACCCGGTGGGTATAGGGCAATAAAGTCTGCCATGACACGCCCTGTGGACTGATTTAACGGTACTTCCTCCTGCTTTTCGCGAAATGCCTGCGCCGGTGTCATATATACTTCTGCTTCCCTTGCTTCTGCAAAATTCTGCACGGAAAGTCTGTCTGCTTCTTTCTGCCTAAAAGCACAGTCTGACTCAGCATTCTCTTCTATCCTATCATCTATCTGTACAATTGCATCAGCCAATCTCTGCCAGCCTTCCTTTGTATCCATGACTGTCATGATCGCCAATACATAGGTGGCTGCTGCCATTTCCATCTGAAGATGATATTCGTCCCGCAATATGTCATATAACTGCTGCCCGGTCATGGATGTACCCTTGACAGATATCACAATTTTTCCTATATCCCAATCAGTCAGTGCATAATCTTTTTTCATATTTTGTGACAAATATGTCATTTTCCCAATGCGGATATGACGGCAGCCGCTTAGCTTTTTACAAAAAGCATCATACTGTTTCTGCATAAACAAATTCCGCTCCCGGCCTCTTTCCTCCATATAACGGATACAACAATCCATACTTGCCATCATCACATAGGAAGGACTACTGGTCTGCAGCATCGCCAGATATTTACGAAGTCTCTGCCGGTCGACACGATTTCCGCATACATGCAGAAGCGCTGTCTGTGTCATTGCAGGAAGAGTTTTATGAAGACTGTGAATAACAAGATCAGCGCCTCCCGCAACAGCTCCCTTCTTAAGATGTGCCCCATGTGCCTCATCTACTATAAGAATCCTGCCCCTGTCATGCACTACCTTTGCAATCGCACTAATGTCCGACAGAATTCCTTCATAAGTTGGTGAAGTAATAACCA
>JALETS010000170.1 GCA_022781395.1 Lachnospiraceae bacterium
GTACCAGCGGTAAGTTTATGAAGGGCAGTTCAGCCTATGATTTAAGTAAACAGCTTGCACTATACAGGACAGAGCCTTTTAAGAGCAGTCATCCGATTTCGAAATCCGATTATGCACTTAAAAAGGTAACTTATTATCTAAACGGCGGAACGAATGCTGCAGGTAATCCGGATGTGTTTGAAGCGGGAGAAGTTCTGACTCTGGCAGCGCCTTCCAAAACGGGCTATACCTTTGAGGGATGGTATGCTGATTCGAAATTTAAGACTCAGATTACCGGACCGGAGGGTGGAATGTATGATACCTCTTCCCTGGCAGGCAACCTGACCCTGTATGCGAAGTGGCGTGTTAATGGATATACGCTGTCCTATGACATGAATATTCCGGAAGGCGCAGTAGTCAAGACGTCAGCAGTTATCAGTGATGTTTCTGTTCAGTATAATGCTTCTGTTAAGGCAGCTGACAATAAATGCGTACTATATAAATATGTATTTGCCGGTTGGAATACGATGGCAGACGGCACCGGCAATTTCTATAAGGCAGGAGCAATAGTGAAGAATCTGGCGTCAGAGGATAGAGCGGTATGTAGACTGTATGCGCAGTGGACGCCAACAACCTATACGGTAAAGTATGACAGCAACGGGTCTGCGGTGGGCTTGTCTGTTAAAGGAAAGACCGCAGCCACCACGATGAAGTTCTATAAGGAGACAAATGCCACTGCTGCCAATGGATTCACAATAAACGGGTATCAATTTACCGGTTGGAATACCAGAGCAGACGGCAGGGGTCTGACCTTCGGTGATACACCGGCTGAAGAAGGTGCTTCCGTAAATGGTGTTGAGACGATTGGCACCAGACTTGAGAAATCTTATGCTAAAGATACGAAAGCAGTGGTAACGCTGTATGCACAGTGGGAGCCGATTCCTTATACTGTTAAGCTATATGCTAATGATGGCAGCAGTAGCGGGGAGCCGGTGGAAACCTTTACCATGAATATTGGAGAGGCTCTTTCTGCGAAGAGCGAATCTAATCTGACCAGAAACGGCTATAAGCTGGTATCCTGGAATACGATGGCCAATGGCAAGGGTAAGAAATATGCATTGAATGCCAAGAATATGGCAGCCCCGGGAGCAGAAATCACGTTATATGCTCAGTGGGGTAAGCCGTTAAGCTACAAGATTACTTATGACCTTCAGGGAGGAAAGAATCCCACCAAGAGTCCGAAGAATCCGACCAAATATACAGTAGAGAGTACAGTAGAACAGAGAACGCTGGTCAAGCCGACGAAGACCGGATATACGTTTGTGAAATGGGTGGATGCTTCTGCCGGAAATCCGGAGATCGCACCTGCCATTACGGTAATCCCGGTGGATGCTTGCCGTGATATAAAGCTTCGGGCAGTGTGGAAAGAAAACTCCTATCAGGTTACTTATCACGGTGCGGATGAGAGATATACAGGCATAGTAAATACGGTTACCAAAACATACAAATATACTGAGCTTGCAGATGCTTTTGAACCTACCCGGGAATACAGACTGAAGGATGGTATGGAAGATAAGGTAAGTATTTCTGCCTGGACTACCCAGCCAAACGGCAAAGGAAAATCTTATGCGGTGGGCAAGGGCTTTTCGAAGCTGAGCGCGTATAGCTATGAGGATGAAGCCGGCAGAATTGACCTGTATGCAAAATGGAGTACCGCGGTCTATAAGATTACTTATATAAACTGCAGCACTGCTGATGGTGTCAAGAACTCCAATGCAGCCAGCTATACCTATAGTGCCAGGAAAACCGTATCCGTCAAGAAACCGACCAGAGTCGGTTATCTGTTTGCAGGCTGGACGGCACCGGACGGGAAGGAATATTTTGACCAGGTTAAGAACTGTATCAAAGCAGGCACAGCAGAGGATGTGAAACTGACTGCGAACTGGACCCCGATTACCTATGAGGTCAAGCTTAACCTCAATTCTAAGGATAAGGGCATCTCTCTGAAGACAGATGCTGTTACCGTATACGGTAGTCGGGATGGAAACGGCATTGCATATAACAGTGACAGTGATTCTTTTGACGTGCAGGATATTGTCAATATACCGGAGTATTATGAACTGACAGGCTGGAATACCAAGAACAACGGTAAAGGTATTGAGGCAGAGTGTGAGATTAATGAAGAGACCGGGGAAATCACATCAGTGAAGCTGGCAGGACTGTGTACGAAGGATAAGGGCACGGTAACGCTCTATGCAATTTGGAAGCCCAAGAGCTATTCGATTACTTACCTGAATGTGGATCCTGACAATAAAAATGCAGAAGATATTGTGGAGCTGACCGGGGTGAAGGTATCAAATCCGGCTACTTACACTTACAATGCATCCAAGGCGGTAGGTTTGAAGAATCCTACGAAATACGGATTTGTATTTGAAGGCTGGTACAGTGATTATGACGCTGAAACGGGCGAGTACACAAACAAAATCACATCCATTCCCAAGGGAAGTTATGGTGATATAACGTTATATGGTAAATGGCGTGTAAAATAATTGCGGTAGTTGAAAATCCGCCCGGTTTGTGATACGATTGGTAAAGATTCAGGATGCAAAGGAGACGGGACTATGGAACAATATAAGCAGGAATTTATCGAGTTTATGGTGGATTCGCAGGTGCTCAGGTTTGGCGATTTTACTCTGAAAAGCGGAAGAAAATCTCCCTTTTTCATGAATGCGGGTGCATATGTGACAGGAGCACAGCTCCGTAAACTGGGTGAATACTATGCCAAAGCGATTCACGATCATTATGGACTGGACTTTGACGTATTGTTTGGCCCTGCTTACAAAGGGATTCCGCTTTCGGTTGCAACCACTATGGCAATCAGTGAGTTGTACGGTAAGGAAATCCGTTATTGTTCCAACCGGAAAGAAGTGAAGGACCATGGAGATACCGGTATTCTGCTTGGCAGTAAGCTGAAGGATGGTGACAAGGTGGTAATCATTGAAGACGTAACTACATCCGGCAAGTCTATCGAGGAAACATTCCCGATTATCAAAGCACAGGCAGATGTGGAAATCAAAGGTCTGATGGTATCTCTAAACCGTATGGAGAGAGGAATTGACAGTCAGAAGAGTGCATTGGAGGAAATCAAAGAGAAGTACGGATTTGATGCCAATGCGATTGTTTCCATGGAAGATGTGGTAAACTGCCTGTATAATAAACCGTATAAAGGAAGTATTTACATTGACGATACCCTCAAAGCAGCGATCGACGCATATTATGAGCAGTATGGTGCAAAATAAATGGAAGCAGATGGAAAAGTATGGATGGCAGAAAGGATGGATATCGGAATGGAAGAGAAAACATATAAGACGATGGGCGGTGCCGGAGCAATGAATATTGCGGTCGGTGTGGTAAGCCTGGTCGTAGGTGTTACGAGCGGAATTTTACTGATTATTGCGGGGGCAAAGCTTCTGGCAGGAAGAAGCAAGATTTTATTCTAATATACGAAAGAGACAAACAAATGGGTGTTTTCGTCAGAACGAAGATGCCCATTTCGAAGTTTATGTGGAAGGGTATCAGGATGGGAAGAAAAAACAGTTATATTTTTACGAATAAGGAACATTCCAAGAAGGGGATTATGTCTACAATTCTTGGTGTGATTTCTCTTGCTGCGTTGGCATATGCCATCATCATGAGCTATCAACGGGCAGGAGATATTCCCTTGCAGTATGGTGCAGTAGCGATGCTTGTTATGATTTTTGCATTTGCCGGAATTATATTGGGGGTGATTGCCAAGTCGGAGAAGGACAAATACTATCTGTTTACTTATCTGGGAATCGGGTTGAATGTATTGGTGTTGGCAGCAATCAGTATCATATTGTATGCAGGCGCCTATGCGTTATAGGAAATGGTAAGTTTCGCAATTGTCTGATAATTTAAATAAAAGAGGATTGAAAATATGGAAGGTTTGTATATAGAAGAACAGGATAAGAGAGATTTGGAGCTGGAACGATATAATCTGGCACTGGAGCGGATTTTGGAAATACCAAATGAGTCAATTTCCCCGGAGCCGTTTCGGATCTTTTTTCATAAGATGGCGGATTTTGTAGGGCAGATGGAGCAGACCTGGAGACTGGTGGAAAGTGGTGAACTGCGTAAGTTATCCCTCGCTCAGCTGCAGGAGCACAATGCTGCATTATATGAGGATATTTTGCCGGAGCATTATGAGAAAAGCTATGGCAATCCGGATTATGCGGTTGATTGCCTGGGAGAGTCAATGGGACAGATGCTTTCTTTCCTGTACAGTGAATTGCGTGCTATGATTCCGGCTGCTTATGAACAGAACAGGTTTGCCATGGTCATCCGTATGGAATTGCTGCTGGAGGTGTATCAGGCTTTCGTCTGTGCAGAACAGGAGCAGGCAGAGAACGTAGAAAGTGCAGAGATACCGGAAGCAGAGACGATTCGGCAGATTTTATATTGGTATGTCAGCGATTATTATGAACCGGAATCTGTCGACAGAATTGCACAACTGGTATGTGCTGATAGAAATTTTGCGAAAGATATCATTATGCAAAGCAATCTGTCCGATTTACGCTACTTATATTACTTTGGTGAGTATATCACAGACAATGAACTGGAGACGGCAAGGCATCTGTTGGAAATGCCGTAGGAAAAGATTGGACTGATGGCAGATACCTACACAGAGGGATACCGAATTGGATTTGAGGTAGGCAATAAAGACATATCCATTAAAAAAACAGTTAATATCCGGTATCGTCTTGGCTTTGAAAGAATGATACGAAAGGCAATCGAGAATTTTGACCGGATTGGTCTGTGCTCTACGATTTATCGCGCCGGAAGCAGTATTTTTCAGGGCAGAAGTGTAAATAAAAACGGCTTCTTCGGCGCGAATCCGAATAAGCAGTTTGATTATGATCATAAGGAAGACCAGGCATTGGTACTTGATAAGCTGTTGGTAGAGCGGAAACTGGATTGCATGAAGAACGCTTATGAACATTGGAAACAGGAGGCAGCAGAGCATGGTGGCCCGGCAGTTGTGGAAATTTTTGGTGAGATGCCCTTTGTGCCGGAGACAAAGAAAACAGCATGTAAGCTGTCAGAGAAACAGCAGAAGCTGTCTGTGGAATATGCGGGTAAGGCCGGAGCAATGCAGAACCGTTATATTAAAGGAGAGGAACGCAGCTTTACCATTATAGCTTTCCCGGTGCCGGATATTGGGGAACAGTATGCCGAGATCTTTGATGATATTGTACGGATTAACACGTTGGATTATAAACTGTATCAGGGAATTCAACAGAAGCTTATCGATGCTTTGGATCAAGGGTTGACCATTAAAGTCAAAGGGCGAGGAGACAATCGTACAGATATGACCATAAGACTCCATACGCTACAGGATAAAATGAAGCAGACGAACTTCGAGAATTGCGTGGCAGATGTGAATATTCCGGTGGGTGAAGTATTCACTTCGCCGGTACTGCAGGGTACCAACGGCCTTCTGCATGTAACAAGAGTATTCCTGAATGAACTGGAGTATAAAGATATCTGGCTGGAATTCCGGGATGGCATGGTGGCTGATTATGGGTGTGCCAATTTCCCTGTTGAGGAGGAAAACCGTAAGTATATCAAGGATAATGTGCTGTTCCATCATGATACACTGCCAATCGGGGAGTTCGCTATCGGCACAAATACCACTGCCTATGTGGTAGCTCGTAAATATGGTATTGAAGATAAAATGCCGATTCTGATCGCTGAGAAAACAGGTCCTCATTTTGCAGTGGGTGATACCTGCTATTCCCATGCTGAGAACGTAAAGGTATATAATCCTGACGGCAAGGAGATTATTGCCAAGGATAATGAAGTGTCAGTTTTACGTGACACGGATGTCAGCAAGGCATATTTCCAGTGCCATACGGACATTACCATTCCCTATGATGAATTGGGAGAGGTATCTGTGCTGACTGAGGGAGGAGATGTCATTCCTATTATCCAAAACGGTCAATTTGTGCTGCCGGGGTGTGAGGAATTGAATAGGGCGTTCGAAGTCGAAAGGTGAGGATTACAGATTCCGTAAGAAGGGTAATGCCGGTTTGAAAAGTATACGAAAAGAAGGTTGCGCATTGATAGAAAATTTAGTACACTATAGGAAGAGTTTTTATGTTTTGATACAAGATATAGTATGAATGAAACAAATGAAGCATGAGAAGGATTAAAGAATTAGGGAGGATGACACATGGCACAAGTAGGCATCGTAATGGGCAGTGATTCCGATATGCCTGTTATGGCAAAGGCAGCAGACATTTTGGAAGAACTGGGGATTTCTTATGAAATGACGATTATTTCCGCGCACAGAGAGCCGGATGTATTTTATGAATACGCGAAGAGTGCAGAGAGCAAGGGCTTTAAGGTAATCATTGCGGGAGCAGGCAAAGCAGCCCATCTGCCGGGTATGTGTGCAGCAATCTTTCCTATGCCGGTAATCGGCATTCCGATGAAGACATCGGATCTTGGCGGAGTGGATTCCCTGTATTCCATCGTACAGATGCCATCCGGTATTCCGGTAGCAACTGTAGCAATTAACGGCGGACAGAATGCGGGTATTATGGCAGCTAAGATTCTGGCCACATCCGATCCCGTATTATTGCAGAAATTAAAAGAGTATTCCCAGAGCCTGAAGGAGAGCGTGCAGAAGAAGGATGCTAAGCTGCAGGAAGTGGGTTATAAGAATTATCAATAGAAGATAAATTACATTGGAGGAAAAACGATGGCAATGGATTACAAGACAGCGGGCGTTGATATCGAGGCCGGTTACCAGTCGGTGGAATTAATGAAGAAGTATGTGAAAGAGACAATGAGATCTGAGGTCTTAGGCGGACTGGGTGGTTTCTCGGGCGCTTTCTCGCTGGAGAAGATTAAGGAAATGGAGAAACCGGTATTATTATCCGGTACGGATGGTGTCGGTACTAAGATTAAACTGGCGTTTCTGATGGATAAGCATGATACGGTAGGTATCGACTGTGTGGCTATGTGTATTAATGATGTTGTCTGCGCAGGCGGTGAACCACTGTTTTTCCTGGATTATATTGCCTGTGGCAAGAACTATCCGGAGAAGATCGCTACTATTGTCAAGGGCGTGGCAGAAGGCTGTAAGCAGGCCGGTGCAGCGCTGATCGGTGGTGAGACGGCAGAGCATCCGGGTCTGATGCCGGAGGAGGAGTATGACCTGGCCGGTTTTGCGGTAGGTGTGGTTGATGAGAAAGATCTTATTACAGGTGCTGAGATTAAACCGGGCGATACGCTGATCGGGATTGCATCTTCCGGCGTACATAGCAATGGCTTTTCTCTTGTCCGTAAGGTGTTTGAGATGACGAAGGAGAGTCTGGATACCTATTATGATGAGCTTGGCACAACATTGGGAGAAGCACTGATTGTTCCTACCAAAATCTATGTCAGGGCATTGCAGTCTGTGAAGAAAGCCGGCGTGACGATTAAGGGCTGCAGCCATATTACAGGCGGCGGCTTTTATGAGAATATTCCAAGGATGCTTCCCGACGGTGTGTCAGCAGAGATTCAGAAAGACAGTTATCCGGTGCTTCCTATCTTCAAATTATTGCAGAAGACCGGCAATCTGGAAGAGAAGATGATGTATAACACATATAACATGGGTCTTGGCATGGTACTGGCCGTAGATCCGGCAGATGCGGATAAAACTGTTGCAGCCATTGAGGCGGCAGGGGAAAAAGCTTATGTAGTCGGAAGGACAGTAAGCGGAGAGAAAGAAGCTATATTATGTTAAGAATAGTAGTGTGTGTATCCGG
>JALETS010000225.1 GCA_022781395.1 Lachnospiraceae bacterium
AAGGCTTTGGAAGGGGAGCAAAGACTAAAGAACGTACCAATCAGGATCTGGACATCCGTTTTATTCTTACGGGTATTGTGATTCTGGTTCTTGCAATCTGGCTGATCCCGGTGGTCCCGATTAATTTATTTGGAGCACTGTTAGTTGTTGTATTCGGATTTTTCTTTGCAACCGTGTCTTCCAGAATGGTAGGACTTGTGGGTGCAAGCAATAATCCCATATCCGGTATGACGATTGCAACTCTGTTGGTGGCATCTCTTTCCTTAAAATCTACCGGTATGGGTGGACAGGCAGGAATGACAGCCGCCATAGCGGTTGGTGGCATTATCTGTATCATCGCCGCCATTGCCGGGGATACTTCACAGGATTTGAAGACAGGCTATATTCTGGGTGCAACGCCTAAGAAACAGCAGATTGGGGAATTGGTCGGCGTATTTGCCGCAGCCGTGGCGATCGGCGGGGTATTGTATCTGTTGGATTCTGCATGGGGTTATGGGACAAGTGAGCTTCCGGCTCCCCAGGCAACCCTGATGAAAATGATCGTGGAAGGTGTTATGGGAGGCAATCTGCCCTGGACCCTGGTGGGGATTGGAGCCTTTATTGCCATTATTGTGGAAATCCTGGGTCTGCCGGTGCTGCCCTTTTCCATCGGTCTGTATCTGCCTGTCCATTTGAGCGTTCCGATGATGATTGGCGGTGGTGTCAGATGGATGGTGGAGAGGAAGAGAGAGGGCGAAGGACAGAAGCATGCAGTGGAAAATGGTGTACTGTACTGCTCCGGGCTGATTGCCGGGGAAGGTCTGGTAGGGATTCTGCTTGCCGTATGTGCGGTTATTCCCCTGGCTGACGAAAGTAATCTGGGAAGCAGGATTGCGTCTTTCCTGCCGGGGCTGTTTCCATTTTTACAGAATACCGATTCAGGCAATGTCATAGGTATGTTCGCTTTTGCCTTACTCGCGTTTTCGCTGTGGAAATGTTGTGTGCATAAGTGGGGACAGGCATAAAGGAGCGGCAATTGAAGGAAAAGAAGAATTATATGGATTATGTTCCCTGCTGTAATCCACGTTACACATGGGATACCGATCAGGAGGGGATTGTGACGGTCCATGTGCTCAATCAGGGATTTTATAACCGGTTGGCGCAGAAGTTGTTTGGAAAGCCATCCGTCAGCCATATCCGGCTGGATGGATACGGCAGCTTCGTATGGAAGCAGATGAACGGAATGCGGACTGTTTATGAAATAGCAGGACTTGTGAAAGAAAGGTTCGGGCAAGAGGCGGAACCTGTTATAGACAGACTGGTCAAATATTTTCAGATATTATATCAGAATAAATTGATCGGATATGCTATACTGGATAAATAACAACAATTGTGTATGCAACAGAAAGATAAAAGGATGGGATGACCATGGGTAATGAACAGACGTTGGAGAAAAAAGCGGCGACCAGGAACGGTGTCAGCAGACTGGTCTTTGCGTCGCTGTCAATTCTATTGGAGATTACGCTGATCGTATTATTGTTTACCGTATTAAACCGCTATGCGGAATGGGTGAATACCTTTACCAGAATTCTTGCCTTGATCTTAGTATTAACAATCTATGGGCAGCATAAAACCTCTACTATGAAAATGCCGTGGATCATGCTGATCATGGCTTTTCCGGTCATGGGAGTGGTTCTGTATCTTCTGGTTGGATTAAACGGTACAACACGCAAAATGAGAAACCGGTTTGAGAAAATAGACAAGGTGCTGCTGCCTAAACTGCCGGACAGTCATGATCTGACGGAGCAGATGAAAAAGGAGGATGCAGGCGCCGCGGGCATATCGGCCTACCTCAGCCGGTATTCCGGTTATCCTGTCTATCAGAATACGGATGTCCGGTATTATGATGATGCGGCCAAAGGCCTGGAGGCACAGCTTGCCGAGATAGCGAAAGCAGAGAAATTTATCTTTATGGAATATCATGCCATTGAGGATAAGGAATCTTGGCACCGTATTCAGACGGCATTGGAAGAACGTGTAAGGGCCGGCGTGGAGGTGCGGGTCTTCTATGATGATATGGGAAGCATCGGATTTATCAATACGGACTTTGTGAAGAAGTTAGAGTCTGTGGGAATCAAATGCCGGGTATTCAATCCTTTTGCACCGGGACTGAACCTGTTCCTGAACAACCGTGACCATCGGAAAATCACGGTAGTTGACGGCAAAGTCGGTTTTACCGGAGGCTATAATCTGGCGAATGAATATTTTAATATCACGCACCCATATGGGCAATGGAAGGATACAGGCATCCGTCTGGAGGGAGATGCGGTCAGAAGTCTTACCATAACCTTCCTTGAGATGTGGAATGCCATCAAGGCTTCCGATCAGGATGATACGGATATAGACAGGTATCTTCCGGAGAGTGATTATCAGGCTGAAGAGAAAGGATATGTCCAGCCTTATGCAGACAGTCCCATGGATGATGAACAGGTGGGTGAGGAAGTCTATATCAGTATGGCTAATAAAGCTGAGAAATACTGCTATTACATAACACCCTATCTGATCATTACAGACGAGATGACGCATGCCTTAAGCCTGGCCGCCAAAAGAGGCGTGGATGTCAGGATCATCACACCGGGTATTCCCGATAAAAAGCTTGTCTATGGCGTGACCCGATCGTTTTATGGCGGACTGGTAAGAAACGGTGTTCGTATCTTCGAATGGGAGCCGGGCTTCTGCCATGCCAAAATGAGTATTGCAGACGACAAGATGGCAACCTGCGGAACCATCAATCTGGATTACAGAAGCCTGTACCATCATTTTGAAAACGGCTGTTTCCTGTATCATTGCAATGCGGTGGCAGAAATCAAGAGGGATTTTGACAAGACCTTCACAGAATGCCGGGAAGTAACAGAGCAGTACCGGACAGGAAGAAGCGCAACTTTGAGGCTTGGACAGTTGTTCCTGCGGCTGTTTGCACAGCTTTTGTAGATGGAAATTATCCTCCATATGTGATAAAATAAATCTAACAGATTTTATGACCGATAGGAGGTATGGCATATGGGGAACTATGTAATTACGATCGCGCGGGGATTTGGCAGCGGCGGTAAGGCAATCGGTACAAAACTGGCAGAGGAACTGGGGATTCCCTGCTATGAACGGCAGTTGATCGATATGGCATCAGAGTACAGCGGTATCAATAAGCAGTTGTTTGCGGAAGTGGATGAAAAGCTACGCGGAAATTATGTGATGAAGCATTTGATGAAAATTCCCTATACTTATGTGGTTGAACCCAGTGATAAAGAATTCACTTCTGATGTCAACTTATTTAATATCCAGTCGGAGATTATCAGGGAACTGGCGAAAACAGAATCCTTCGTTGTGATCGGTAAGTGTGCGGATTATATTCTGAAGGATCAGCCCAATGTGATCAGTGTCTATGTGGAGGCACCGGAGAAGGATTGTATCGAAACCGTTATGGACAGAATGCAGGTGTCTGAGAGCAGGGCAAAGGAACTGGTGCATAAGACCGATAAATACCGTTCCGATTATTATAAGTATTATACCCGTGGAAAGAACTGGAAGGATCCGGTCAATTATGATCTGACCTTGAACAGCTCTAAGGTGGGATGGGATAACTGCGTTGCACT
>JALETS010000227.1 GCA_022781395.1 Lachnospiraceae bacterium
CAGGCTTTGCATCTGCGTCCGGATGATCGGCACATTGGTTTCTTTCGCTTCCCGCTCTATTTCATTTAAAAAAGGAGTATTGCCGGTATCCAGGGAATCAATAAATGCGCTCATTCGCTCATCTACTATCATGGTTATACCAACGCCTTTCCTATTCTGTCACATTTTCTCCGGTATTCTCTGTTTCGCCAGAATTTTCGTCACTGCCTGCATCCGATACACTCTTCGCGTCTTCCACAAGTCCTGTGTCCGGTATATTTTCTGCGTCCTCTGTGCTCTCCACATCACCTTCTGCAGCCATAACCGCCAGCATTTCCTGACTCGTCATGGAAGTATTCAGATCATAGACTCCGGGTTGAATCTTGCCATGCTGTTCAGACAGAAATTCCTGCATTGTAAACAATCCCGCATCACGGATCAGTCCCTTCTCCTGTAGCATTTTCCCAATATCCTTCACAGAATCCGCTTTTTCCACAATCACGCTGATGGTTCTTCCCTCTCCCACAGAAACAGGCTCCTCTGCAAACACACGATAACCGTAATCATAGGCTTTCACGGAAGTATTCAAAACGAACATAATAATCGCAGCAAACACCACTACCTTGATGATCAGTTCTACAGTTGCTCCTATAATCTGTTTTGCTCTCATTGCTTTCTCCATTCTGAAATCATAACTACCCGGAACCCATTCTGAGATATTACTCAAAATCAATCTCTGTCGTAAGAAGTTCATTGATACCCTGCATCATTCTGCAGAATGCAAGTTCAGCTCTTAAGAAATCATCTACCAGCGGATTTTCACGGAATTTCTCGTACTTCTTTTCAAAAGCTTCCATACGGTCAAACAAATCCTCATTATCAGCCGAATTTTGCAATTCAAAGTTTTTCTGACGATATTCATTGACCTTATCATACAAATCCGGTTGCCTCTTAATCTTCTCCCTTTGGAAATAATATTCCTGATAGGTATCGGATTTTTGGATCGTCTCCGCAAACTCTTTCGTTGCAATCATAATATCGCTGTCTGACATGATGTATCCTCCTTAAGCATACTGCACAGTCTCTATACTTCCATAATAATAGGCAGGATCATAGGACGTCTCTTTGTCTTTTTCCATACGAAATCGCCCAGTATCTCTTTGATTGTAGCTTTCAACTTACCCCAGTCCGTCTGTCCTCTGTCCAGACATTTCTGCACTGCCTCATCCACCAGAAGCCTTGCCTCATCCAGAAGTTCATCAGACTCCCGTACATAGACAAATCCTCTTGATACAATATCCGGGCCTGATACAAGCTGATCACTTCCGGACTCCAGTGCCAACACCACAATCATAATACCATCTTCTGCCAGATGCTGTCTGTCACGCAATACTACATTGCCAACATCACCAACGCCAAGTCCGTCTACCAGAATTGCACCTACAGGGACCTTACCGGTTACTTCAGCGTTCGCCGCATCCATCTCCAACGTATCCCCTGACTGTAGCATGAAAATATGATCCTTGGGAATCCCCAGTTCCGCCGCAATCTTTGCCTGCGCCTTTCTGTGCTTATACTCTCCGTGAATCGGAATCGCATATTTCGGCTTTACCAGAGAATAGATCAACTTAATCTCTTCCTGGCAGGCATGTCCCGAAACATGGACATCCTGGAAGATAACATCAGCGCCCTTCATCTGTAATTCATTGATGATATTGGTAACTGCCTTCTCATTACCGGGTATGGGATGTGAAGAGAAAATAACCGTATCCCCAGGCATAATGGAGATTTTCCTATGGTTATTGCCGGCCATACGACTGAGTGCTGCCATACTTTCACCTTGACTTCCGGTTGTAATAATAACTGTTTTCTCTGCCGGATAATCTTTAAGCTGCTCTATATCAATCAAAGTGTGTTCCGGAATCTGCAAATATCCCAGATTGGAAGCAGTGTCAATGATACTGACCATGCTTCTTCCCTCTACCACTACTTTTCTGCCAAATTTATCGGCAGTATTGATAATCTGCTGCACCCTGTCCACATTTGAAGCAAACGTGGCAATGATAATTCTTGTATCTTTATGCTCCGAAAAAAGAGTATCAAAGGTTTTACCTACGGTCTTCTCGGAAGGGGTAAATCCGGCTCTCTCCGCATTCGTAGAATCGCACATCAGTGCCAGGACACCCTTCTTGCCGATCTCGGCAAATCTCTGCAGGTCGATAGCGTCACCGAACACAGGCGTATAATCTACCTTAAAGTCTCCTGTATGCACAACAACTCCTGCGGGGGAATAAATCGCCAGCGCTGCTGCATCCACAATACTGTGATTTGTCTTGATAAATTCAATCCGGAACTGTCCCAGATTGATAGACTGTCCGAATCTGACTACTTTACGCTTCGTCTTATTAACCAGGTCATGCTCTCTTAACTTATTCTCGATAATGCCCATAGTCAGTTTTGTCGCATAAATTGGCACATTTAATTCCTTTAAGATATAGGGCAAAGCCCCGATATGGTCCTCATGTCCGTGAGTAATCATAAATCCTTTGACTTTATCCGCATTATCCTTCAGATACGTAATATCCGGGATGACCAGATCAATTCCCAGCATCTCATCTTCCGGGAACGATAATCCACAGTCTACTACAATAATACTATCCTCATACTCAAAGGCAGTAATATTAAGCCCAATCTGCTCTAAACCGCCTAATGGGATCACTTTCAGCTTTGATGCTGATTTCCCTTGTTCAATTTTTTTCAAAAAATCTACCTCCACTTTCTTTCAGTTAAAACAGAGTCTGTTGAAAGATTTACCTGTACTGCGCCGGTACCCTACTGCATATTCCGTCTCTGCCCGGTATCAGCTTTCTCTTACATGCAAAACTCTCCACGACACTCCATATGTAACTATTCATTTCATTATGATAATTCAATATCTTCCAACATATTTTCAAACACAGCTGCCACTGCATTTAATTCCTCATCGTCTGTAACGATCTCGTATACTGCTTCTTCCTCTTTCGGTGCAGACATATCCCGTAAAATCAGGGCTTCTCCGTCATCCTCCTCAGAATCCGTCACTAAAATATAGTCAATACCGCCAAGCCTCGTCTGCTCCAGTACATAAAATTCTACTGCTTCTTCTCCTGCCGGTGTAAATACGATCTTTTCCACTTAATCATTCTCCTTATGCTTCCGGAAATCCAAATATCCCTGCAAAATGAATACAGCCGCAATCTTATCCACATGTTCCTTACGATGTTCTCTTCGAATTCCCGCCTCCATCATTGCCTTATCTGCAGCGACCGTGGTAAGACGTTCATCCCACATCACAACAGGAAGCCCTGTTCTTCTCTCCAGCTTGTCCTTAAATTCCAAAGAAAGCTCCGCTCTTTCTCCCAATGTATCATTCATATTCTTGGGCAACCCAAGCACTATCTCCGACACTTCGTACTCTACGATCAGTTCTTCTATACGGGCCAGTGTCTGGCGAAGCTTATTCTCATCCTTTCTTCTGATAATCTCAATTCCCTGTGCAGTAATCAGAAGTGGATCACTTATCGCCACTCCCACCGTCTTGGACCCGTAATCCAATCCCATAATTCTCATGTGCTGCTGTCTCTTTCCGGACCTTCTATTTTTTGATAGAGTTCTTAATATACTCTATCAGCATCTCTTCTACCAACTCATCCCGTTCTACCTTCATAATCAGGCTCCGCGCATTCTTATGGCTCGTAATGTAAGTAGGATCACCGGACATAATATAACCCACGATCTGATTTACCGGATTATATCCCTTCTCCGTCAATGCCTCATATACTGTGGCAAGTACAAGCTTAACACCTGTCTCCGGTTCCGTCTCTACTCTGAAAAATTGTGTATTCTCTAAATCCTGCATTGTTTCACGCCCTTATCCATTGTTTCTGTTCTTGAATATTTACCCCTATTATTACCATAATACTCTATCGGCACACAAAATTCAATCACTTATATCCATCTAATCCATATACAAAATTTCATCATCCAGAAATCCCTCAATGCTACCCGAGATAATCCGATTCTTCATATTGTCGTTACCGTCTGCTGCTTTTGCCACCTTGACATACTGGGGTGTATGCCCCACCCAATAGGTACGTCCTGCTATCTCATGACTGTCCTCAAACAGCACCTCCACTTCCTGTCCTATATAATTTGCCCGATAATCATGGGACATTTGCTTTCCTGCTTCTATCAGAATAGCGCTGCGCCTGCCCTTCTCAGCCTCTGTAATCTGCCCCTCCATTGAAGCGGCCCTTGTTCCCTGCCTCTTTGAATATTTGAACACATGCATTTCATAGAAATTCACTTTCTGTACAAATTCGCAGGTAGCCTGAAATTCTTCTTCCGTTTCCTGCGGGAATCCTACAATGACATCTGTTGTGATTGCCGGATGATCATAATAAGTTCTTAGCAGCTCTGTTGTCTGAAAGTATTCCCTGCTGTCATATCGCCTATTCATCCGTTTCAGGACACTGTCACATCCACTCTGCAAGGAAAGATGGAAATGGGGACATATCTTAGGCATCGCGCTGATCTGCTTTGCAAACTCCTCCGTGACAATCCGAGGCTCCAGAGAGCCTAGCCGGATACGTTTCAAACCCTTGATCTCATGCAACCGCTGTAACAGCTGCAACAACTCAGAACCGTTTCTGTCCAGTCCGTAAGAACTGATATGAATTCCCGTCAATACGATTTCCTGATATCCCGCCTGTACAATTCCAATGACCTCCTGCAGAATATCTTCTTCCTTGCGGCTTCTGACACGACCTCTGGCATAGGGTATAATACAGTAAGAACAAAACTGGTTACAACCATCCTGAATCTTAATGTAGGCGCGGGTATGCTCTGCGGTTCTCTTTAAAACCATCTCTTCATATTCATCCGTGTGGTTAATATCAATGATATCCCATTGCTTCTTCTGATGGTTCCCGCACGAATCCTGCCGGCTCTGTGTATTCTCCTGTGACTCCTCTTTCATCCCCGTGAAGTCACTCTGCCGTAAATAATTCTCCAGAATATCTATCAGATCTTTCTTCCGGTTATTACCAATTGCCAGATCTATCGCCGGGTCCTGTCTGACCCCCTCTTCATCCGTCTGTACATAGCATCCCACAGCCACCACAACGGCAGCGGGATTCATTTTTTTCGCCCGATGAAGCATTTGGCGGCTCTTTCTGTCTGCTATATTGGTAACAGTACAGGTATTCACAATATAAATATCGGCCGGTTCATCAAATGGTACAATTTTATAGCCCTTTTCTTGTAACATTTGTTGCATAACATCCATTTCATAGCCATTTACTTTACACCCAAGATTATGTAATGCTACACTTTTCATAGTAATCTCCGCATTTTTTGTATTGTTTTATCATTGACTTTTGCTCATCCAACATTTAGTATATATGCAGAAGGTATTAAAAATCAAAGGAGGTAATTTTAATGAAAACAGTACAGATTTCTTTAAATTCTATTGATAAGGTTAAATCTTTTGTAAATGATATTACAAAGTTTGATTATGACTTCGATTTAGTATCTGGCAGATACGTTATTGATGCGAAATCTATCATGGGTATCTTCAGCTTAGATTTATCCAAGCCTATTGACCTGAATATCCATGCTGAAGACGGTACTGATGAAGTTATGGCAGCTTTAAAGCCATACATCATGTAAGCGCAGCTTATCATTAGAAAAGAACGCGAGAACCACTTGCTAAGCAAGTGGTTTCTTTTTTGTAACTATTGTACTATAATCAGCTCTTCCGTATCCAAAGCGGTCTGCATCAGTTCATCAATTTTTTCCTGCAAATGCTGCTCATGCTTTCTGATAATATTCAAATTCGGTTTTGTCACGGGATGCTTCGCCACAAAAATCGTGCAGCAATCCTCATAAGGCAGAATAGAAGTTTCATAAGTGTCAATCTTCTCGGAAATATCCACAATGTCCATCTTATCAAAACCAATAAGTGGTCTGTATACCGGAAGCTCACAGACTTCATTGGTCGCCATCAGGGAATGCATGGTCTGGGAAGCTACCTGACCGATACTCTCACCTGTAATCAGGCCCAGGCACTCCGTTTCTTTCGCAATATGCTCTGCAATCCGCATCATATAGCGCCGCATGATAATCGTCAGTTCATCATGAGGACACTTGTCATAGATGTAAAGCTGGATATCCGTAAAGTTAATGATATGCAGATAAATGGGTCCCGTGTACGCAGCAACCTTCCGGGCCAGATCCACCACCTTCTGTTTGGCGCGCTCACTGGTATACGGCGGTGCATGGAAATATACGGCATCAATCTTCACACCGCGCTTGGCAATCATCCATCCGGCTACCGGAGAATCAATTCCGCCGGACAGAAGCAGCATGGCTTTGCCGCCTGTTCCAACCGGCATGCCGCCGGGCCCCGGAATGATCTCGGAATATATATAAATCTTATCTCGAATCTCAATGTTCAACAGGATATCCGGATGATGTACATCAACGCTCATCTCCGGGTATGCATCCAGAATAATACCTCCCATCTCCACATTGATCTCCATGGAATTAAGAGGATAATTCTTTCTGGCACGTCTTGCTGCAACCTTAAAAGTCTTATGCTTGTCCGGGTACACATCATCTATATAGCGGACTACAGTCTCTCCCAGCTTCTCAAAGCCCTCATCCTCTACATAGACTACCGGACAGATACCGGAGATGCCAAACACCTTCTGAAGATTTCCTACTGTTTCATCAAAATCGAATTCAGATGTAGCATCCACATAGATTCGTCCATCCGTCTTCCGCACGGCAAAAGAGCCATCGCATTTCTTAAGGGCATATTTAATCTGCTTTACCAAAGCATCCTCAAATAAATATCTGTTCTTACCTTTTACACCGATTTCGGCATATTTAATCAAAAAAGCTGTAAACATATTTCCTCCGTTCCGTGCTTTATCATATAAACACTCTTCCGGTCATGCGGCATCCATACCGTAACCATTTGACGGAAAGAACGCTGTTACACGTTCTTTCCGCATGAAATCCAGCGCTAATGCCTCGTATATCTTCTGAGCATGGGAATAATCTCACACAATGCCTGTATAGTATACTGGATTTCCTCTGCTGTTGTAAAGACCGAAAAACTGAAGCGGATCGTAGAATCCAGCAAATCCTTCTCTACTCCGATTGCTTTCAGAGTTGCAGAGATCTGTGGTTTATTGGAAGCGCAGGCACTGCCGGCTGATACATAAATTTCTCTTTCTTCCAGTGCATGCAATAATACCTCACTGCGGATACCGCGAACAGACAGACTCACGATATGTGCCGCCCCTTCCCTGTCCGGACATCCATTAACCTTTACATCCTCGATCTGATTCACTCCGTGAATCAGCATTTCCCGCAGTTCATACATTCTATCCATATCACGGTCCAGATTCTCATAAACCATCTCTGCCGCTTTCGCAAGACCTGCAACACCGGGAACATTCTCTGTGCCGGAACGCATTCCCTTCTGCTGTCCTCCACCATACATAATGGGATTTACCTTTGATCCTTCCCTGATATAGAGAAAACCGATCCCTTTGGGACCGTGAATCTTATGTCCACTGACCGACAGCATATCAATGTGCATCTTATTCGGAAAAATGCGAAACTTACCAAATCCCTGCACTGCATCTACATGAAATAGTGTGTGAGGATTACATCTCTTAATCAAGGCTCCTGCTTCAGCTATCGGCTGAAGACTGCCTATCTCGTTATTCGTGTGCATAATGGATACCAGTATCGTATCCTCTCTTATTGCCTTCTCCAATTCCTTCAAAGAAATCCTGCCTTCATGATCTACGGAAAGATAGGTTACTTCAAATCCCTGGTCTTCCAGATATGACATTGTCTGTAAAATAGCCGGATGCTCAATTTTTGTAGTGATCAGATGTCTGCCTCTCCGATGATTCGCCATTGCCGTTCCGATGAGTGCAATATTATCAGATTCCGTACCGCCGGAAGTAAATAGTATCTCTTTCTCATTTACTTTTAAGATGCCTGCAAGTGTCTCCTTGGCATATCTTAAGTACTGCTCTGCCTCTACGCCTTTATGGTGCATACTGGAAGGATTACCGTAATCCTCACACATAATCTTGTGCATCAGCTGCGCCACCTCGTCAAAGCATCTGGTTGTCGCAGAATTGTCTAAATACACTTCCATTATTGTCATTCCTTTCTCTCAGACTATTATCCATCGGAAGTTATATCATCAGCTATGCCCGGAATTTCCTGCATAGCGAATCAGTTTACCTCATATAATATCTTATGTTCTGTTACATACTATTGTTCCAACTGATACATCAGCCATGAAATGACTGTAAAACCCGCCGTTTCTGTCCTGAGAATCCTTCTTCCCAATGTAACAGGCTCTATCCCTGCTTCCCTGGCCATCTGTATTTCGCTTTCCTCAAAACCGCCCTCCGGACCAATAAAGACCGCTATGCTCTGTTCCGGCTTCACTGCTTCGATCATCTGCTTTGTATGCTGCATCCCCTCCGCCAGTTCATATGGAATCAGCTTTACATCCATATTCTGTGCATAAGCAACAGCTTCCTTCATGCTCAACACGGGATGCACCTTAGGAATAACAGCTCTCTTACTCTGTTTCGCTGCTGCCTCGGCAATTCCCTGCCATCTGCTGATCTTACCGGCAGCTTTCTTCTCATCCAGCCGCACAACACATCGCTTTGCAGCCACAGGAATAACTTCAAAAGCCCCTAATTCCACAGCCTTCTGTATAATCAGCTCCATCTTATCTGCCTTGGGCAGCCCTTGAAACAAATATATTTTGGAAGGAAGCTCGACGCCATCTTCTTTAATAAACCGAAGTCCACATACTATCTCGTCTTCTGCAAAGGCCTCGATTCCACATCTGTATTCCTTACCGTCCATCCCGTTGCTGACGGCAATCTCATCCCCAGCCTTCATACGAAGCACATTCTTAATATGATTCACATCGCTTCCGGTTATCACGATTCTGTTGCCTTGAATCTGTGACGGTTCCACAAAAAACTGATACATTTCTTCACTCCTAAAAACACCAATATACCCGATACGGCACCGGCACTGTCTATCAATACGTCGCTTATCATTCCGGCTCGCCCGGGTACGAACAACTGATGCAACTCATCACTGCATGCATAGAGTGCAGACAGAATAATCGCCAGTATACTTCTCTTTCTGACTCTGAACTGCCATTTTCCAAGCCAAATATAGAATAAGATCGACAGAATCCCATATTCTGTCATATGTGCTGCTTTTCTGACAGTATTCTCAATAGCACCTGCGATCTCCCGTATCTGCTCTTCATCCAAATGCAGATGAAATAGAATTCCCGTAGAGTTTACCATCCGGTAACTGATGGCTTCACTGACTTCACCGGACTCTTCCTTTTCCTGTGCAGAGAAGGCGAAGATGACGCACATCCAAAACAGGGCCAGAATTCCTGCAAATGTCCTGACATTTTTCATTCTCCCCTTATCCCTTCGTTTGGTTTCTTAATTCTTACGCGCTGTTACCGAGACCCACTCGCCCTGATAAGTAACCTCCAGGATCTCCAGTCCTGCTGCTTCCACGGCTTCTCTGACCGTCTCTTCTTTCGTATTGATAATGCCGGAAGTAATATAGACTGCGCCCTTTTTCATCTGGTGTACGATTACCGGCGTAAGCGGCACCAGCACATCCGCCAGAATATTTGCCACTACGATATCGTAGCATTCATAGCCGACTTTATCCTGTACCTCTTTATCTGTGATAATATTTCCGATCATCATCTCAAATGCATCCTTCGGGATATGATTGGCTTCCATATTTTGTGCCACGGCTTCCACTGCGCATGGGTCTAAATCTGTACCAACCGCGTGCTTTGCGCCATACATTAATGCCAGAATCGCTAAGATGCCGCTGCCTGTGCCCACATCCAGAAGCTCCGTTTCCGGTGTCAGAAATTTCTTAATCTGGCGGATGCACAGCTGAGTTGTCTCATGCATCCCCGTGCCAAAAGCAGTTCCCGGATCTATGTGCAGAATCTTTTTACTCTTATCTTCTTCCTTAACCTCTTCCCAGGAAGGAATGACTAACAGATCATCAATATAGAACTGATGGAAATACTGTTTCCAGTTATTGATCCAGTCAATATCCTCCGTTTCCGTCACGGTAACGGAGCCTTCTCCGATTTCCATGAAAAACCGAAGATCTTCCAATTCCTGTTCAATCTGTGCTAAAATTGTGTCTTTATCCGTAGGCATACCGCCTACTTCCAGACCGCCGTCCTCTTTCTCCTCCACGAAGAAACTTAAATAAGCAATCCCGTCATCCTCCGGGCCGTCCGGCAGAATATCTACAAACATCTGCTCCTTCTCTATCGCCGTGAGAGGAATTTTATCTTCAATCTGGGCACCCTCCAAACCTATATCATAGAGCGTGCTGATAATAATATCTTCCGCTTCCGTTACCGTTTTAATTCTGAATTTCATCCATTTCATACTAGTCCCCATTCCTGAGCTGCTTTCCGCTCCATTTCAATCATTGTAGAGATTCTCATTTACCATACCCATGATTTTACCACATATGCAGCATAGTTGAAACCGCTAATTTTGTTTCCTGTACAGATATTCTTATTCAATATGAGACAAAGCTGTTTTAGCATTTGTCTTATATAGCAGCACCGTAATTGCCAAAATCACGATTGCAGTCACAGCCTTTACTATTTCTCCAACGATTCCCGTTACAAACACAACCGGTACTGCACACAGAATAATAATCAGGCAGCCACCAAGTCCGCCAACCATTGCAGATGCACTCTGCTTTACAACAGCAACTTCATTCTCCCAATGGAGTACCGGCATATGCAGATTAACGGTAATTCCAAATACAAATGTAAATAGCATATAGATTATGGGCAGGAATATCAACCATACTAATTCCACGAAAGAAGGGGTTAATGCCAAAATTATCAGCACTTCCGCTATCACATAAAAGGGTGCCACAATGGCCAGATTCAATAAAATTTTACTGTCAAAAACCGTCTTCGCATCCACCGGAAGACTCTGCAGAATCCACCACTCCTTCCCCTCAAGGGAAATGGAGGTACTGGTGGTCGTCATGATACATGATGTTGCTGCCAGTACAAACGGCATCAATCCAATGATTCCATTCTGCAAAGGGATAACACTTTCT
This sequence comes from Lachnospiraceae bacterium, assembly GCA_022781395.1. Classification (GTDB taxonomy): domain Bacteria; phylum Bacillota; class Clostridia; order Lachnospirales; family Lachnospiraceae; genus UBA3282. The sequence goes on from JALETS010000227.1 coordinate 11,221, forward strand.
ATCTTATCTACGCCGGTAAGAAGAATCGCAGCCGCAAGTATAACCATCATAATCGGTCCAACTATCGTATTGACTGTATAGATACTGGATGCAAAATAGCGTTTCACTTCTTTTCGGAATAAAGCTGTCAACACCGTATTCCTTTTCATCTCTGTCATCCGGTAATCATGCTTCGCCGATGTGCTGTACAGATTCTCACAAATACTCTTAAAATGCCCGGCTATCAGGATAACCATGACAACAAATACTGCAATGGAAACACCAAAATACAAACCTCCCTGTAAAACATTTCCCTCTGTCATTGCATTACCAAGCCAGAGTGCCGGTGGATATATACGGGCTATCATGGTAGTCAGAGTCTCCAGAAGATCAGCAAACATTTCCTCCGTAAACGTTTCCCCTACCCCGGCAAGCATCTGGCTGAACATCATGATACCAACAATCAGAAGAATCGACAGAACCGTTGTTACCAGACTCTTATGCTTCATTCGGGATGCAATTCCTGTAACCAGTGCACCTAACAGAGTTGCAACCGCCATAGGAAGAAGCGGAATGAACAATGTTCCGACCGTTCCCACAGCATAAAAGCTGATACCCGGATGATTGAAATAAGCATAAACTGCCATCCCCGGCACCATCACTGCCACAGATAAAATAACATTGCCCAGATACATGCTGAAGAACCGGCTGATCACAACAGCCGTCTGCGATACCGGAAGCGCACATAAGATTTCATAGAAATTTCGCTGAAAAATAACGCTACCTGCCTTAAAAATTCCGAAGACCAGAATAAGAAGAGCAGAAATCATGATCAAATACATGGGAATTACCTGTCCCAGACCCATCTTACTGTATCCATAAGCAAAGGTGCCTACATAGAGGCACAGCATTGTAATCAGCAAAAGCCAGAGCAGGCCCATGGAAAGTGCACTTCTCTTTTTCTTCTTATCTTTTGTAAAACGAAATACATTAAGGTCCATGAAATTGCACAGTTGTGTCTTGGTTAGTAACTTAATCTGCCTTATCATCTCTGACCACCTCCATGAAAATGGATTCCAACGTCGCTCCTTTAGCTACTACCTGTTCCATATCACCACATGTAACCAATCTGCCGTCCTTGATAATTGCAACTTTATTACAGAGTTTCTCCGCCACGTCCAACACGTGGGTTGAAAAGAAAATTGCTCCACCATCCGCACAGATCTGATGCATAATATCTTTCAGGATAACAGATGCCTTAGGATCTAATCCCACAAAAGGTTCATCCAGAATTAACAGTTTCGGCTTATGTACCAGAGCAGAAATAATGGCAAGCTTCTGTTTCATTCCATGGGAGTAAGAGGAAATCAGGTCCCCTAAGGATGCCGTAATCTCAAACGCATCCGCATATTCCTGTACTCTTTCTTCCCGCTCTGCCGCCGGTACTCCAAAAATATCTGCAATAAAATTCAGATACTGGATTCCTGTCATATATTCATATAAATCCGGATTGTCAGGAATATATGCTATCCTCTGCTTGCATGCCAGCGTATCGGTCTTCACCGACAAACCATCTACCAGTATCTCTCCTTCCTCAAAACCGTGGATACCGGCGATGCACTTAATCGTCGTTGTCTTACCGGCTCCGTTATGTCCTATAAAGCCGTAGATGTCTCCTGGCTTAATTTCCAATGTAAGATTGGTAACCCCTTTATTACTTCCTTTATAATGTTTGGTCAGATTTTGAATCGTAAGCATATTTAATCCTCCATTTCTCCTGCCGACATTTTCCCCGAACGTAAAAGCATCAATAAGACCTATTTAGATTTTTTTCTAAATAGGTCTTATCTGCTATAGACTCCTCTATATCATCACAAGAGGCGCTATTCATTCTTTGTATAATCCTTTTTAGTCGCCCGACTCAGCATTCTTCGCTGCCTCTGCCAGGGAATCTGCATCTTTATCTTCTTTATCGGTTCCCGTGACAGAAGGCACATCAGGAGTAATCAGGTTATTCTCATCCGTTCCATATTGGGCATATTCGCCGTATTCCTGCCAGATATTGCAGATCCATGTCTTACCCTGATTAAAGATTATCTCATTGCCTTCTTCATCATAGAACTTCGCCGGTGTGAAATCGCCGTCATAACGCATCCATTTACCTTTAATTACCCTGCCATCCGTAAAGACGATAGCATCGCCCTCGCCGTGCACGCCAAACGCCAGATAATCGTGGTCATCTCTGACCTCGCCGTGACAATACTGGAATACCACATTGCTTACCGCAAGCTGCTCATTATTATATTCATCCATCTGTGCCTTACCGTCCTGATAACGATAATACAGATGATCATCTTCATGATATTCGAAATAAGGATGATATGCACCGTATCCACCGGAGTTTCCTTCGGACTTTCCACCGGGATAGATCAGTGTGGCCTTCTCATTATCCGCATAATCTGCTATCACGTCATCTGCCGCAAACAGGAAGGGCGGTACATAATTCTCATCATAATTCCAGTCATAACCCTGACGCTCTACTGCCTTAAATAAGCCCTCTATATCCAGATAGCCGGTAAACTCCAGGGCATATCCGGGCCGACTTACTCTCTTAAATGCTTCATCAGAGGGATTATGGATTCCATCTACAGCTGCACTGATATTATAATAATTGGGTCTGTTAATCAATTCTTCCACATATGGCTTGGCAAGCCCCCAGTTACAGTAAATTGCTTCATAACCCATAGCCACATAGATGTAATAATCACGGCTGCTTCTTACCGGTCCGATCCGGTCCAATTCATCGAAGTTCTCAAAAACAGCCATTAATCTGGTAATACGTCCCTCTACCGGTGCCTCGTAGATGATTCCGGCCTGAGACAGACCGTACTGTGGCATTGCCGGGGCATTATTAGGAATCATAACGGCAATCGGTCTTCTCTTCGCCTGTTCAACGCTTGTCCATTCTCCGGTCAGAAAGCTCTGTATTTCACCATTTACTTCCTCGCGCTCTTCAATGATCGGATATGCTGTAGTCAGTTCTTCTTCCTCTTCTACCGGCTCCTCTTCGGGCTCTGTTTCCTGCTCCAGCGGTATCTTCTCCAGATCCGGCTGCGGCGCAGGTTCTTCTGTCTTCCCACAAGCTGTAAGACAGGCTGCTGTTATTAATGCTGTTGCTGTAAGTAATGCTATTTTCTTCTGAAACATTCGTACCTCTTTTCTGTAAAACTACGCTTAAGTGTTTTCATTATACTCGAAAACGGAATGGCTGTACACCGGGAATTGAAAAATTAAGAAACAACCCGGAGAATCCTAAGATTCTCCGGGTCATTTACATTACCGGAAAACAAATCTCATCTTATATGTTTTATTTGTTGAATCCAACGCCTTAATTGTAAATGTAGTCGTTCCCTTTTTATTTGCCTGGAATTTAATCGTTCCGGTGCCTGTACCTTTATAGGAAATCGTCGGTGATGCTACTGCCGGTGAAGATGATGTACAACTCATAGACGTTTTACAATCAGTTGCAAACGATACTATATAAATGCCGTATTTGCTATATGTATAATCCACTCTCGTCTCAGTAATATAGGTAGTCGGCGTTGTCACATAAACACTATATCTAGCACTGACTCCGCTGCCGTCTTTCGCTGTGGCAGTAATCGGAATACTGCCTGTAACAGAAGCATTCTTTGCCAACGTTACCTTGCCGGAAGTGCTGACAGAAATACCTTTTGCTTTATAGGTCTCCGATACACTCCATAATACATTTTTATTTACTACCGCACCATACTCAGTCTCCATCGTCGCCGTTAGCTGCACGCTCTTGCCCGGTACAACATATTTCGTTGTACCGTTTTTCGGTGCTATATTGATTCTGGATGGAGGATTATTAACCACTACAGTACAAGTTGCCTTCTTTTTACTGCCATCCGTTGCCATTAAAGTTATGGTTGCCTTACCGGTTGACTTCTCACTTGTTGTAAGAACTATCTTACCCGTATTTTTATCCAGTGTAGCCTTAACCAGTGCAGGATTGCTACTCGTCACATCATATGCACCGAGGTTTGCTCCGTCAGTACCCGTGATGACTGCATATAACGTAGCTGTCTTAGGAGCTACAGCAGTTGTCCCTGTTCTAAACAAAGCCAGACTGCTGACCCTCTTAGTCTTATCAGCATTCCTGATTTCCACTCCGCGAATTCCGCCACTGACGGTTACAGCACAAGCTGCCTTCTTATTGCTGCCATCCGTTGAAGCTATCACGATATTGGCTTTACCATACTTTAGACCCGTAGTCGTTAACGTAATTGTCACTGTACCATTGGAGTCTGATTTTACTGCGGCAGTTACAATATCCTCATTACTGTTTGTTACCGTATAAGCATTGGGATCAAAGTCACTTGCACCCTTTGCCCCTTTGATTGTCGCTGTGATAACCCGTGTATTCGTTCTGTCTTCATCGATTTTCTGCGTGTATAACGTAGTCTTGGTCGTATCCAGCTTAATCTCGCCGATAGCACCACCACATACTGTCATTGTCTGAGTCGACGTAACACCTTTACCATCAGCTGCTGTTGCCGTTACGGTATAGGATCCCGAAGCACCGGCTTTCGTCGTAATCTTACCGGTGGACTTATTAATCGTTACTTTCGGATCATCAGAATTAATGCTCCATACAACACCCTTATTGGATGGCTTTGCAGGATTCAGCTTTGCCTTAAGTGTCATGCTCTTTCCTGCTGCCAGCGTAAAGGAAGCAGCCTCGTTTCCTTTATCATTTGTAATCGTAATTCCCGTAACAGCCTGCTTTACGGTAATATTGATAGTCACTTTCTTATTACTGTTATCTTTGGCCTTCGCTGTAATCGTTGTCGTTCCGGCTGCTTTGGCAGTAACCTTCCCCGTCTGTGCGTTTACCGTAGCAACTGCCGGTTTACTGCTAGTCCATACAACATAGTCTCCCAGCTTACTGCTTTCAATCTCAACCAAAGTTCCTTCTGCATTTTTTTCTTTAGCAACCAGACTAGGTGCCAACTCTGACGTAGGATTTGCAATTTTTTTTGTAATCCATAGTTCCTTATTTACACTCTTATCAAAAGCAAGGCTCTGGATTGCAGTACCTGCTTCTACAACCTGAATCTCATAATCAGCTGATTTTCCACTACCATCCTGTGCTGTAACAATTACTTTATAAGTGTCTACATCTGCTTTTGCTGTTGTAGTAACTTTACCTTTCTGATCGATTTTTATCTTTGCAGGGTCAACTGTCTCTCCCTTAGAAGTCTGTAATTGCCAGGTAACTTTTTTATTACTTGCATAAGTCGGTGTAATCGTTGCTGCAAGAGATATTGTTTTACCCTTCTCAACCTTCACCGGTCCCGAAACCGTAATGTCTGTCACATAAGGAGACAATGTATAGGTCTGAGATTTCACGGCACTGATGACTCCGCTTGCATTGATTGCAAATGCTTTCACGGTCCCTTTTGCTGTTTGCGAGCAATTCAGGAAAAATGTTGTCTTATTACCATCTACAAATGTTGTATTGGCATCTGTTTCTTCATTCTTATATACAGGATTCTTCCCATTTATGGTATAACACAGCTTCATACCTGCCTGTGCCTGAATAGTCACCTCTACAGACTGTTTATCCCCGACAGGTGTAATTGTTATAACAGGTGCATTGGGTTTTGCCGCCGCAGTAGATAACTTAAATACCTTGGGAAGGCTGGTAATCCCTTTACCCATACCGGAACCCGCACTGATTGTATTGTTCTTCATAATGGATTCTACGGCATCTACTCTGGCCTTTCCTGTCTTACCGTTTAGCGCCGACAAGGCACTCTGCCCGGACAAAATAACCGCCGCCTCTCCCGTAGCCACCGGACATGCCATGGATGTTCCCTGCTTAGAAGCATAACCACTATTAAGCGTTGAATAGATATTTACTCCGGGAGCCGCTAAATCAGTACTGGAACCGTAGTTAGAGAAGTAAGCTCTCTGGTTATTAGTATCCGTAGCTGCAACCGCAATAACATGATTAAAAGATGCCGGATACATCATGAGGGAACCGCCGTCATTACCGGTAGATGCAAACACTATAACGCCTTTCTGATAGGCTTTATCCATTGCATATTGCAATAAGCTGCTATATCCTGGACCGCCAAGACTCATATTAATAATATCAACTATAGGGGATGTAGGATTCTCCGGATCTTCCTCACCAATCAAATAGTTAATAGCAGCCAGGATTGTCGCATCTGTACCGCTATTATTGCTTGTTCCAAATACTCTGGCATCAAAAATCTCAGCCTTGGGAGCAACCCCCACACCCTGAGTGCCGTTTTCCAATGCCGCAATAATACCGGCCACATGGGTTCCATGTCCTATTGAATCCGTTACAGGAGATGAACCATCACAAAAATCTTTCTCGCCAAATACATTATTATTCAGATCTGTATTAGAATCTATACCGCTGTCAATAACACCAACCTTAACACCCGAACCAGTATGTCCTGCATCCCAGGCATAAGGTGAACCAATCGTGGTATGGAACCATTGATAAGATGAATTGGCAGGCTGCAGATATGGATCGCTATAACCATTTAATACCTGTTCATATTCTGTAAGCGAAGAAATTCCATCCTCATCCGACTTCTGCGTGACCTCTGAATTATCTATGTAATATTCTTCCTCTACGATTTCAAATTCAGAACTCGCATCATTTTCTATTACAGGATCTGCTTCCTCAAATAATTCACGATAATAGTTAGGCCATACCGGCGGCAGGCTGTTATCCATGTCGGAAGCAACCGTCATTGTCGACTTTACACTCTTATCTTCACTAAGCCCTAACGTCAAAACACCCATATTATAATCCAAGATCTCGGCATGATATGCATCGGCAATCAGCTCTGCTTCTTCAAGACTGTCCGCTAAGGTTATGACCTCTCTCTCCGCATATATATCACCCTCATCACTTTCACTGACACTATTAAGGGAATCTGACAGTTCTTCCTTTAATTCTTCCATATCCGAAGTCAGTGTATAGCCGGAAGGCATATCAGAGAAACCGTCCAGAGCCTCGTCTTCCTCTTTCTCTTCTGTGTCTTTTTCCTTTACTTCATCCGGAATCTCTGCTCCGGCAGTTTCTTCTTCCGGGATTTCTTCTCCGTCTGTTATTTCTGCATCAATGATTTCTTCCGAATCGTTATTTTCTTCTTCAGAATTATCCGCTTTCTGATCCTCGTCTGTTTCTTCGTCACCATCCTCTTTTTGACCGCCGGTTTCCTCCTCGGAACCCTCTTTCTCAGAGTCGGTATCTGCATCAGAACCTTCAGATTTATCCTGACCGTCATTTTCTTCAACGGTATCCGAATCTCCCCTTGAAATATTGTCCGAATCTTCACTTTCCCCCGCCGTATTCTCTACCGCCTGTGCTTCTGCCGCACATACAATCGACATGCTTACTAACGGTTCCGTCATCATCGCAGCAGATAAGACTAACGACAATAATACCTTCCTTAATTTTTTTGCTTTCATCACTTTCTCCTCTACCTCAGACAGTGATCTGTATCTTTCTGCTTCAAATGTAATTTTTACAAGTCAGACAAATTCCGTTGATAATTGATATATAATGTGGGATATCCGTTTTCCTCTCCTCTGATTATAACCTCATTGGGATCTTCATCAGTATAGTAGGTTGCTACTCCATTCTGATAAGTCACAAACGTAATTCCATATTGTTCAGCAATCTCTCTGGCTGCTTCTTCATTTTCTGTCAATGCCAATAGCGGCTCCGTCTCTAACACCTTTTCCGATGAAATATGGGACTCTATGACAATTGCATTCATATATGGAAATGCAGGTCCGATACCAAAATAAGAAAACAACACATACCATCCAACCAGCAGCAATAAGATAACAGCCGGAACTACTATCACTAGTTTCAGCACCTTCTTTTTCATCCAATTCCCTTTCTGTTTTCGTCGAAAAATTCCCACTATCATTTCCATCAAAAACTGTTTATAACAAATATAGATTTTATTATAGCACTCCTTTTGTCTAAAAAGCCAGAATAACTACGAAACAGATATAAAAAGCTGCCACAAAACAGACATAAATTAACTCAGCTATTTTGTAGCAGCCATGTGCATTTTAAAAGTAACAACAATTATTTAATAACAAAATTTATTGTTCCGTATCCCTTGTAATTGCCTTTACCGACTACCTTTGCAGTTGCCGTACCCTGATTTACATTACTCGAAAACTCAACTGTATAGTCCTTATTCACGCTCAGTGTCTTACCGCTTACCTTCACGGTCAGTTTCGGTGTAACAGCTTTACCTGTATAAGTCTGTGGCTGTACTGCTGTAATAGAAGCGCTTGTAATAGTACCCTGTTCAATCGCAAACGGAATCGTAATGCCGTTTTTCTTCACAGTCGGATCAGCCGCTTCCAGACCATTTGTTTTGGCCTTGATCACAACATACGGTGCTTTTGCTCCTGTCTTGCCGGATACCGCTTTGTTATTCTTATAGGAAATGGAATATGCCGAACCTTCTTTTAAATTGATCGGTTTGCCTTCATACTGGAAGGAAACCGCAGGCTTCACCGCAGATCCTGTATAAGTTGCATTGTTGACAAGAATTGTAAGGTCTTCTATATCTATCGGCTTGATTGTAAATCTTAAGGTTATCATCTTGCCTGCATAGTTGCCCTTACCGGTGATGGTTGCCGTTGCCCCCGGCACTACCTCATTTACTTGTTCGGTTTTTCCCGCACTTTCATACTCAACCTTCCGGTATGTTACTTTCGTATTATTGCTATATTTAATTGTGTAATCAATACCTTCCCGCAGAATGGTACTGCCGTCTTTTACCACGTAGTCAGGTGTGATCGGGTAACCTGTATAGTATTCTTCAAGGTCATAGTTGTATGCATTTGTCGTCAGATAAATCGAACTGTTATCTTTATCCCTGATGGATACCGTAAAGGGATAAGGATTTTGGTAAGTATATTCTATGTTATCTCTGTCAAAGCTCTTTCCGACAATCTTGAATGTCTTAGTCAACTGACCCGCATAATTGCCGATACCGGTAATGATAATCTGGGCAGTACCTACTTTAGTATTCGTACCTTTCACATATTCTACCGTGTAATCTGTCCCCTTAACCAAAGTATACGGATTATCTTTATCGGATTTCTTATCCACGATGACAAGCTCGCTTTCAGTCAGGGTAATCGCTCCTAATGCATAGGGTTTACTCTTTCTAATCGTAACAGAGGTATTTTTCAACAGTTTATTCTTGTCTACGACACGTAACTGCGTATACATTGTACCCTGATAATTATTTGCACCTTCTATTGCCAGTCTGTAATTGCCTGCTGCCTGCACCTTCTGCTCATTCAGAGGCTCACCATCATTATTGACCAGTGTTACTGCATAGTCTGTTCCTTTCTTCAGCTTCTTCGTTCCGATCTGAACCGTAATGGTCGGAATAGCCTGCTTACTATTCTTCTCTTCCAGTGCCGGAACAGTTACCTTAATATCGGAACGATTCTCCCAGTTTGCAGGGAATGTCTTCTTTAATACGGTAAAGGAAGTTTCATAAGTACCTGTATAATTACCTTTACCTATTATCTTAACTTTGGCTACACTTCCTGCCTTCGTATTATTGGAATAAGAAATCGTATAATCCCGGCCAGCTTTTAATGTGTATGCACCACACATAACCGTAATGGCAGGCTTTATTGCACTTCCTGTATAAGCAGGATTGACCGGTTTAGAAACGAAAACACCTGTAGCTGCAATCGACTTGCCGTCCGCATCTTTCATTGGCTTACCGGCTGCGTCCAGTTTAACCAGATTCTTTTTCTTAATCTCAAAACTCAGCGTTCTGGTTCCCGCGTATTCCCCTTTACCCGTAATAATAAGCTGTGCCGTTTTGCCAACTTTAATATTATTTGCATAGGAAATATCATAATCGGTTCCTTTTACCAGAGTAACCGCTTCCTCACCATTACCTGTTGTAACAACAATCTCACTATCCATAAAGGTAATCTGACGTCCGGTATACTCCTTTGCAGTCAGTTTATACCCGGAAATCGCAGTTCCATTTACATAAAGCTTGCTAACATCCGTTCCTGCCTTTAACCAATAATTTGCTGTTACAGAAGTACCTGCTTTGCACTTTCCGCCATTCTTTGCTTTAATCGTAGCCTCTGCAAGACTAGCCTCTGTAGAAGCTTTGGCATTATTGGCATAAGATACGGTATAATCCTTGCCTGCCGCCAGCGTATAACTGCTGCCATCCTCATTCGTATACTGTACCGTAATCTTAGGTTCTACTTTTTTATTCGTATAGGGATATACAGGGAGTTCCTTTTCCTCTACTGTCTTAGTACCAATCGGATCTTCCAGTATAACCTTAACATGTTCTGTATCTCCCAGATCAATGTCTTTAAGATCCACCTTATCAAATTCAGCCTTTACCGTAACAGGCCCGTTCGGCATCGTAAAGCGGTAGCGGTTGCTGACCTCCGTTGCCTGTACATATACAGCTTCATCGTTATTGTTTCTCAGTCCAATGTCAATATTGCTCTCACTTTTCGTCACTTTAAGCATGTAACCGTTATCCGGTATCGCATCTACCGTTACAATCTCTCCTGCCTGAGCAGTATAAGAGCTTATAGACATCGCACCATGCTCTGAAGGTGTCACTGTGATATCATAATCACCTACGAGCCTGATATTATCAAAGGTTCCCCAGGCTCCCGCATCTGCCGTCAAGGTAAGCCTTACGGCTACCGTATCCTCTTCCGTAATCTTAATATTGGAAATAGTCGGATTCTGCCAGTTCAGCCAGCCGTTTAATTTTGTCTTCGTCGTATAGGTTGTTGTCTTTCCGTCTCTTGTTACATCAACATAAATATTGATGTTATCATGATAATTACTGCCGCCCTGCAGATCCATGCTGAAGTTATACACACCCTCCGGCAGTCCGTTCCGGGTCTGGGACAGTTCGAAGTCCAAGTCACTGTCGCTCCAGAAATTGAGTGCCTTTGCTCCTTCCGAAACATTTTCTGTCTTGATTTCTGTAGGATCGGCATTGTCTGTCCTAACTATCCAACCCGTCTTATCAGATTCAAAAGAACCGTTCTCTAATGCATTGGCTGTTGATACTACCTTCAAGGTCCATGTAACATTAAATTCCGTTCCTGTCTCATCACAGGATTCTACAATACCATTTACCGTATAAGTTGCTGCTTTATCCGCAGAAACAACAGCAAGTTCATCCTTGTTCCAGGTTACTGCTATCTCCTTCTCCTCCCCGGTATTATACTGAACCTTGACCGTGGACGGTACCTCTACCGCGCTGCCAATCGTTATCGTATCAATCGGACTCTCTGCAGAAATAGCCTGTGTATCTGTATAGGAACCTGTTGTTCTGATATATTTGAAAATCCTTAAAGTATCATATGGCACGCCGTTGAAGTCAAAGAAGGACTGGTTGTCGACCGCGCTTCCGCCATACCACTGTCCGGCATCTTCCGGATCATATTCCGCAGAATAGCTGGAAGCCCATCCTGAACCGTATTTTTCCCATAACTCCTTATTCATGGCAAGCTGTGTCTTGTTCACGGTGCCATCCGCATTATAGGCATCTCCTACCGGAATCCATGCAGGCTCCCAATAGAATACACCGATACCCTTCTGTCCCGGTACCTGGGTCACCGCATTTACCACGGCTCTGACCGCATCTGCCTGTCCCTGTACGGATATGGAATAATCCAGTGTCTGCCCTACTGTCTTCGGAGAGGTATTGCCGTGACCGTCTCCGTCATCCCATGTAGTCACATAGGAGGTCTCCGCAACCATCACCTTCTTATCATAGTTACTTGCAACCTTTGACAGATTATCGGTCAGATTATCCAGGGTTCCATGCCAGAACGGATAATAGGATGTGGCAAATACATCATAATCTACGCCCTTTTCATCAAAAGTCTTCGCATAGTTTGAAAAATCCAGGGTTCCGGGCTCCGTAAAATGAAGTGCTACCAGAATCTCTCTGTCATATTCCTCTTCAATCGCATGGACCGCATCCGCTCCTGCGCTGAATAACGCACACATGTTGGTAAGACCGCTCTCGCCTGCAATCCCGTTATTGGTCTCATTACCAACCTGTACCATGCCTACATCTACGCCTGCAACCAGAAGTTCTCTCAGACTATCCTTTGTATAGTCGCTTAAAGCTTCCTCCTTTTCCTCCAGACTCATTCCTTTCCATGCCTTAGGCGCTGTCTGCTTGGCAGGATCAGCCCAGAAATCGGAATAATGGAAGTCTATTAACACTTTCATACCCGCATTGGTTGCAAGCCTACCGATAGTCTTGGCTTTTGCCAGGTCATTATTACCGCCGCCGTAGCCGTTGCCGTTGGCATCATACGGATCATTCCACACACGGATTCTGACATAATTGACACCGGACTCCTGCAACAGGTTAAAGAATCCCTGCTCATCCAACTCATTACCGTCGAAATCCTTATAGGTAACACCGCTGTCCGTCAAGGATACAAAGGAGGATACATCCACACCCGTTATAAAATCCTCAGGCATTGCTACCGGTGTTACATTGATGGATGAACGTTCCACACCGGATGATACCAGTGCGTCCATTGTATCTTTCAGATTATTGTGAGCGGTTGTAATCTCTCTGGACTGGGCATCATCGGCAACCTCTTCCCCGCCATCATTAAGTCCTGCTACTTCTTTGGCTTCAGCAAGCGCTTCTATGAATTCATCCCAGCCTTCTTCCAAAAATGCATGTTCATCATATGTATTGGCTTTTTCCACAAGTGCTTTCAGATCAGCTCCGGTGGGTTCATTATCTTTGTTGGCTTCCTCTATGCTATCATATAACTTACCATTTCTAATCGCCTTCGCCGATACTTCTGTGCCACCTAAAATGGCTGCGTACATCTCTGTATTAGATGAGTTTGTGATAGAGAATATCTTACTATGGTCACTGGAATTATTGACTTCATAAAAGTCCATTCCATAGTATTCTTCTGTTGTAGCACCTTCATTCTTAACATCAAAGACGATTTGATGCCAGTTCTCCAGCCCCCATTCTTTCTCATTATTCTCTACCGGTTTAAATGCCGGTGTATTGCTGCCCCATCCCATTGCGGATGCGGTGTAACCCTCTGCTGCAGTTACATTGGTAAATGTAGCAGCCCAAAGATTTACAGCTACTTCGCTCTTCTCACCGTCATAGTAAAAATACAAGGTCTTCTGTACCGGATCTTCTGCAGCATCAGCCTCTTCCTGTGTTGCATAGCCTGTACCATTTTTGATATAGTAGGCATTACTCTCTGCACTCATGAATGCATCATAAATAGCAGAATTAGTTGAACCCGGACATTCAAATACCGTAGTCGGAGTTCCATCTGCTACCGTAACAATCCAGAATCCGCTGGATGCACCGTCGTTTGCTACACTTAAGTCAAAAGAATACCAGTTAGTATCTGTTTTGCGTTTCATTTCATAGATTGTGTCACTGCTTGTCTCTACTGTAGTTGCTTCCTCAGATGCTGTCACATTGGTTCCCCAGACACCGATGCCTAATGTATCTGTGCCGGAGTAATAATAGTAGATTGTCTTAGTGACGGTTTCTGCGCCCGCAGTAGCAGCTTCCTTAGAAGCAAAGAATCCGCCGTCCTTGTAATATAATTTTTCATCTTCTATTGCTGTTCTAAACGTAGAGGTCTCATTTCCCCATCTATTATCATTGAACACCCAATAATTCCCAGTTGGATAAGCTTTCAGAGTATCGCCTTCCAAATTATCACCAGCAACACGAATCAACTCAAACTCGCCCCAATCTGGACTCGTATCATATACAAAATCAATCTTCCACCAGTATTGGGTACCCTCTTCCACCATCTTATAAAATGATGCTGAATCATAAGTATATTTATTCGTTTCATATGAAGAATCAACCGTAAATGCACCACCTGTCATCTTTACACCCGGTGCATTATCATCTTCACAATAGTAATAAAATGTAAATGTGTTTTCATTACTGGCAATTTCATTTATTGTTATGTTCTTGTAGTCATACTTCTCTTCTTTTTCCGTATCTTCCGAAGAATCCTTTTCCTCTTCCTTCTCTTCATCGGAAATATCCGTCTTCTCAGATGCGTCTTCGGATTCCTCTTCCTCTGAATCCTTAGCTGTTTCGTCCTCCTCATCTGTCGATTCTTCTTCCTCTTTTGTTTCTTCGTTCGTTACCGTCTTATCCTCTGACAGCAATTCCTGTTCACTCTCTGCGGCTTCCATTGCACTGACCTGTAATGTAGATACAGGCAGACCGGTTACCAGCAAAGCAACTGCCAGCAGAGCACCCAAAAGCTGTTTTGATAATTTCTTAGCATTTTTTGTAAGTTTTTGCTTCCTTTCCATCCTTTTCCTCCCAACTTTAATATCACTCCTGATTTATGTATTCTTTATACATAAATCTATTGCCGTTTCAAGCAACCGTTTGCGCAACTTTGCGCAACCGATTGCTCAATCTATATTTTTATTATATTGAACAAAAACACTTTAGACAATGATTTTATTATTGTATATTTTAACAATCTTTTATTTATTATTTTATGAAAATACACCAAAAAAAACGCTGAGAAACAATCCGTCTCTCAGCGTCCTATGTTTTACTTTTTTATTTCCAGAATTTCTTCTTACCCTTACCGCCGCCAGCCTGCTCATCTGTTTGATCAGAAGATGCTTTCTTAGCCGCGTTTAAAGTATCACCCGTCTGCTCATCAAACTGTTTTAAGAGTTCTTTAGCTTCATGGGATAGTTTATCAGGCACCTGAACAACCAGTGTGACGAAGTGATCGCCGCGTACATCCTTATTCCGAAGAGACGGAACGCCTTTTCCTTTCAGGCGTACCTTCGTATCGGTCTGTGTTCCGGCTTTTACTTCATAAATCACTTTACCATCAACAGTGTCGATTACAATATCGCCTCCCAGTGCAGCTACTGCAAAAGACATGGGTACCGTGGAATATATATTCTCATCCTGTCTCTGGAAGATTGGATGTCTGCCTACAATTACCTCGACCAGCAAATCCCCTCTGGGGCCACCGTTGGTTCCCGGTTCTCCCTTATCACGGATACGAACACATTGTCCGTTATCAATACCGGCCGGGATAGACACCTGAATCTTCTTCTTATTAGCTATATATCCTGTTCCACGACAATCCGGACATTTGTCCTTAATGACCTTACCGGTTCCGTGACAATCCGGACAAGTCTGCACATTTCGTACCGTACCAAAGAAAGATTGCTGGGTAAATACTACCTGCCCTTTACCACCGCACTTGCTGCATGTCTCAGGGCTGGTACCCGGTTTTGCACCGGTTCCGTGGCATGATGTACACTCATCTTTCAGTGTCAGTTCAATTTCTTTATCCACGCCAAATACCGCTTCCTCAAAAGTTATGCGGACACTGGTCCGGATATTAGCTCCCTTCATCGGGCCATTGTTTCTGCTGCCGCCTCGTCGTCCACCACCGAAGATATCGCCAAAGATATCTCCGAAGATATCGCTAAAGTCAGCACCATTGAAATCAAAGCCACCAAATCCACCGGCTCCTCCCGTACCATCAAAGGCAGCATGACCATACTGGTCATACTGTCTTCTTTTCTCCGGATCACTCAGAACCGCATAGGCTTCGGAGGCTTCCTTAAATTTCTTCTCTGCCTCCGCATCGCCCGGATTCATATCAGGATGATATTTCTTAGCCAGAACTCTATATGCCTTTTTCAGTGCGGCGTCATCGGCGTTTTTATCAACGCCGAGCACCTCATAATAATCTCTTTTTTGTTCTGCCATAATAATAACCTTCCTAATTTATCTTATTAGATTTCTCTGTAATCTCCGTCTACCACATCATCAGCGGAACCTGCATTTGCCTGTGAATCTGCTGCACCACCCATATCAGGTGCCGGACCGCCCTGGGCCTGCTGCATGTTCTCATACATCTTGGTAAACAGGGACTGTGCGGAAGTGGTCAGTTTCTCTTTTGCTGCCTTTAACTCATCAATCTGACTGTCTGTCATCTCCTGATCCTTGGTCTTCTCTAAGATATCTTTAACAGCCTGTAAATCAGCCTCTACACCGGCCTTCTCGGAAGCATCGATCTTATCGCCTACCTCGCTTAATGCTTTCTCTGTCTGGAATACGAAGGAATCAGCTTCATTTCTTGTATCAATGGCCTCTTTTCTCTTCTTATCCTGAGCTTCATACTCTGCTGCCTCTTTGACTGCTCTATCAATCTCATCATCAGACATATTAGAGCCTGCTGTGATAGTAATATGTTGCTCTTTACCTGTACCAAGATCCTTAGCGGATACGTTAACGATACCGTTTGCATCAATATCGAAAGTAACCTCGATCTGCGGAACACCTCTCATTGCCGGAGGAATACCATCCAGTCTGAACTGTCCGAGGGACTTGTTATCCTTCGCGAACTGTCTCTCGCCCTGTACAACATTGATATCTACTGCTGTCTGATTATCAGCTGCTGTAGAGAATATCTGGCTCTTCTTAGTCGGGATTGTTGTATTTCTCTCGATCAGTCTGGTAGCAACACCACCCATTGTCTCAATGGACAGAGAAAGCGGAGTAACATCCAGAAGCAGAATCTCACCTGCGCCTGCATCGCCCGCTAATTTACCACCCTGGATAGACGCACCAAGGGCAACACACTCATCAGGGTTCAGAGATTTGCTGGGCTCTTTGCCTGTCAGCATCTTAACCTTCTCCTGTACGGCAGGGATACGTGTGGAACCACCTACCAGAAGCACCTGACCAAGATCAGCATTTGTTAAACCTGCATCCTTCATAGCGTTCTGAACAGGGATAGCCGTTCTCTCTACCAGATCATGTGTCAATTCATCAAATTTAGCTCTGGTCAGATTCATATCAAAGTGCTTCGGTCCCTCTGCTGTTGCTGTGATGAACGGAAGGTTAATATTGGTTGTTGTAGCGGAAGAAAGCTCTTTCTTTGCTTTCTCTGCTGCTTCTTTTAATCTCTGGAGTGCCATCTTATCACCGGATAAGTCAAC
This sequence comes from Lachnospiraceae bacterium, assembly GCA_022781395.1. Taxonomy (GTDB): domain Bacteria; phylum Bacillota; class Clostridia; order Lachnospirales; family Lachnospiraceae; genus UBA3282. Next base: position 28,340 of record JALETS010000227.1, read on the forward strand.
ACCTTCCTGTGCCTTGAACTCTGCTAACATCCAATCGATGATCTTCTGGTCGAAGTCATCACCTCCAAGATGTGTATCACCATTTGTAGATAATACTTCGATAACGCCGTCACCAATCTCGATGATAGATACATCGAATGTACCACCACCCAAATCGTATACCATGATCTTCTGTTCTTTCTCATTATCAAGACCATATGCAAGAGCTGCTGCTGTAGGCTCGTTGATGATACGCTTTACATCAAG
>JALETS010000230.1 GCA_022781395.1 Lachnospiraceae bacterium
GATTCTGATTGCTTGTCAACTACCGTCTCATTTTGAAGAGCCGGTTCTTCCGCTTTCACTGCATCTGTCTGGGTTTCTGCAGTTTGCTCTTCTTTTGACTGAGTATCCTGTGCTTCTGTTGCATCTGTAGAATCACTGTCTGCTGCACTCTCCGCAGCCGGTTCTGTCCCGGTCTCTTTCACACTGTTATCTTCTCCACTATTATCTCCGCCGGTTACCTCTGTTGATGTTACTGAAGTCGCTGAGGAATTCTGATACAGGTACAGATAATATCCGGCACCGCATACAGCCGCTCCGATGATAACAAGTAGAAATAGGATTAAAAGCAATTTCTTCAGCCAGCCCATCTTCACACACATCTTACAGTTCGGGCATATCTTCGCTTTCTTTGGTATCATCACACGACAATGCTTACACTCCTTGAGCTTCGCATCCGGTGCAAATCCATAGGTCTGGTTCATACTCTGCCCATTGGCTGCGTTATCCGTCTGCTTGTTCATTTCTTCTTTCTTTTCGTTCTCTTCCATTATTTTATCCTTTCGTCTGCCACGCAGTGACAAATTCTCAGGTTATCGTTGCAGTTTTACAAAAATGCGCTTTCTGCAATGATAACAGCCATACTTTAGGCTATCATCAGACAGGACAAAACCTCGCAAAAAGGGTCGCATCTCTCTGCAAGGTTCTGTCTGTTCCTTATCGTTTACTTAAAGTATCTCACACCGGATTCAAATATCTTCATATCCTGCTCACCGTAAATATTGATTGCCACCGCATCATCTCTTCTTTCGGAATGTGCCATCTTACCGAGACATCTTCCGTCAGGAGACGTAATACCTTCGATGGAAGCGTAAGAACCATTGATGTTCCACTCTTCGTCCATGGAAACAGCACCGTCGATATCCGCATACTGGGTTGCTACCTGTCCGTTGGCAAACAGCTTGTCAATCCATTCCTTCGGCGCAACAAATCTTCCTTCTCCGTGGGATGCCGGGTTTACATAAGTCTTTCCGAGTTCCGCACCCTGTAACCATGGAGATTTATTGGAAACAACCTTCGTATAAACCATCTTGGAAATATGGCGGTTTACGGTATTGAAGGTCAGGGTCGGGGAATCCTCCTTTTGTCCGGTAATCTCACCGTAAGGAACCAGTCCCAGCTTGATCAGTGCCTGGAATCCGTTACAGATACCAAGTGCCAGACCGTCTCTCTCCTGTAACAGCTTCATAACCGCTTCTTTGATCTTGGCATTCTGAAACGCCGTGGCAAAGAACTTCGCAGAGCCGTCCGGTTCATCACCTGCGGAAAATCCGCCCGGGAACATGATGATCTGTGCCTGGTTGATAGCTTTTTCAAAGATATCAACGCTTTCTCTGATATCTTCTGCCGTTAAGTTCTTAAATACTTTGGTAACCACATTGGCACCGGCTCTCTCAAACGCCTTCGTACTATCGTATTCGCAGTTCGTACCCGGGAATACCGGAATAAATACAGTGGGCTTTGCCACCTTGTTCTTACATACATAGATTTCTTTTGTATCGTATACAGAAGAATTAACAGCACTCTTATCCTTTCCGGCAGTATAAGGGAACACCTTATCCAGCTTGGATGTCCATGCCTGCAATGCCTCTTCCATCGTGATCTTTACATCGCCGTATACAAATGCAGCCTCCTCTGTGACTGTACCGATCACCGTGTACTGCAGGCTGCCTGCTGCCAGCTTTTCTACGGCATCTGCCGGCATCTCGGCTATAATATCGCCAAGACCGTTTGTGAAAAGCTCTTCTTTTGCCAGGTCTTTGTCAATAGCAACACCCAGTTTATTACCAAACGCCATCTTGCTGACAGCCGCTGCCACACCTTTGGCATCCAGGGCATAGGCTGCCCTAACAACGCCCTGTGCCATCAGAGCAAGGATACCATCATAGGTCTTCATAACATCTTCATAAACGGGCAGATCATATTCATCCTTAGCAATATGGAAACGAACCAGCTTATCTCCGGCTTTCTTCAGTTCCGGGCTGATGATATTCTGTTTTTTACTGATATCAACCGCAAAGGAAACCAGTGTCGGCGGTACATCAATATCATTAAAGGTACCGGACATGGAATCTTTACCGCCGATGGAAGGCAGTCCGTAACCCATCTGTGCATCATAAGCGCCAAGCAGAGCTGCAAAAGGCTGGCTCCAGCGTTTCGCCTCTTCGCTCATACGGCGGAAATACTCCTGGAACGTAAAGCGGATGGTCT
>JALETS010000051.1 GCA_022781395.1 Lachnospiraceae bacterium
AATTTTTCCCGTCATAACTTAATAAATCCTCTCAAAGCTTGATACCCGGGACATTTCTTCCCATCTTCGTGATGTGTATGGTGTTGATGCCTCTGCTGAAATGATTTCACATATGACAGATCAAATCCTTCCAATAGCCAGGGAATGACATAATCGTCCCCTTGAGAAGAAATATGCAGTTGTATTTATGGTTGTAATTCATTTTCATGTCAGAGAAGAAAACCGTACTGTAAAAAAAGCTGTTTATGTGGCGATTGGCGTTCGTCTTAGCGGAACCAAGGAAGTTCTGGGGATGTGGATCGGCGGAAATGAAAGTGCTAAGTATTGGCTCGGAGTATTGAATGAAATCAAGCACCGTGGTGTTGAAGATATCATGATCGTATCCGTAGACGGTCTAATAGAATTCGTTGATACGGACGAACTCGAAGAAACGTGGGGAAAGAAATATGCTGCATGCCTTAAAATTATAAATAGGTTTTAATACTTCAATTACTTCTACGGATTTCTCGATAACATCAATGATGTCACTCAGTGACTTGTATGCCATAAGGTACCAGTTTTGAATCATATGCATCCTGCCCTATACTTTCCTTTTTCCTCCAAATATACTATAATTAGGTGTTATAAAATCAAAAGATTATTCAGATACAAAGAAACGGAGTAAGCGATATGAGCAATACAGAATTAAAACCAAAAAAAGTCTCCGATTCAGAGACCGAACAGTTAAGAGTCATCATCTATCCTGACATCAACGGCTTTGGCAGATTATTCGGCGGCAGACTGCTTGCCTGGATCGACGAGGTGGCCGGTGCCACAGCCAGAAGGCATTGCGGCCGCGATGCCACCACGGTAGCCATCGACAATCTGCACTTCAAATCCGGTGCCTATCTGAACGATATTATTGTCTTAATCGGTAAGATTACCTATGTGGGACATACCTCCATGGAAGTACGTGTGGACACCTACAAAGAGGATGCGGATGGTACAAGACACCCGATCAACCGTGCCTATTTTGTCATGGTTGCCATGGGCGATGACGGCAAGCCCACTGCTGTTCCTCCATTGATCTTAGAAAATGACGGGGAGCGCATGGAGTGGGAAAATGCAAAGAAACGGCGCGAATTACGCATGCTGCGCAAAAAAGAGGGGTTCTGATAAAAGTTCCCCTCTTTGTCATTCTTTCAGCAAATTAATCACATATATTGTTCAAACGATTTCATTTCCGTCTGCAGCGTTTCCAGAAAACGGTTGATATGGTAACCGTCAGTGGTGGCATGATGGCATGTTACAGACAACGGCATCATAATACTCCCATTCTTTTCACAGAATTTACCCGCCTCCACAGAGGGAAAATGTCTTATCATCCTCATGAAAGGTAGCATAAAGTGGAGTTAAGCTGTCATAATATCCGATTTGTCCGTCCTGATCCGCAATCCTGAATTCCTGCTGTTCATTCAGCACTTTTGTCACAAGCCACAGATAAGCCGGGAAAAACTTAAGCCCTGCTTTTTTTAAGTCTGCTCTCATTTTGGTTACATCCATATCCACTGTAATGGAATACCCGGTCGGCGCCATATGGGAAAAGTAATAGAATACCGATCCCCTGGGCCACGTCTGCAGATCAATCGGTGTAAATTGTATCTCTTTTTTCATCCTTTTTCATAGCCTCCTGTTAACACAGAAAACAATCCGTTCATCTTAAATGAGTAATGCACTGGTCATAATCCATTATAGATACCCTTCTGCCCACATACAATCAACGCTCCGTAGAGTTATGCAAAACTGGTATGGATAAAAAATCCTAAAATGGCACTTTCTGTAGTGCCATTTCGGTGTATAATTGGTGAAAACAATGGAAACGGAGTGAACTATTATGAAAAACGAAAGACTTCAGAAAATAGTATTTACAGGGGTCATGGCGGCCCTGTCTTATGTAGTGTTTACTTTCCTGCAGATTAAGATTACCTTACCCGGCGGAGATGCCACTTCCATTCATCTCGGCAATGCCGTCTGTGTACTTGGTGCCCTTCTTCTGGGTGGTCTCTACGGCGGTCTTGGCGGTGCCATCGGTATGACCATCGGCGATCTGTTAGATCCGGTATACATCGTATATGCGCCCAAGACTTTTATTCTGAAACTCTGCATCGGCCTGATCACCGGTCTGATTGCTCATAAGCTTGGTCATATTACAACAGAAACAGATACAAAGAAGGTATTAAAATGGACTATCCTCGCAGCCATCGGCGGCTTATTGTTTAACGTTATTTTTGATCCGTTGGTTGGCTACTTCTACAAGCTTATTATTCTCGGAAAACCTGCCGCAGAGCTGACTCTGGCATGGAATGTGGCTTCCACCTCCATCAATGCCGTAACCTCCACCATCGTCTCTGTACTGGTTTATATGGCGCTTCGTCCTGCACTGAAGAAATCAGGTCTGTTCTTTATAATCGCTAAAAAGGATGCTCAATAATGAGCATCCTTTTCCTATTTCTGATTGAGTTATAATAGAGAGGCCATACTCTTCCGCAAATACTTTGCAGTAATCGTATCCCCATAGTCAATCATCTCCTGCGGTGTTCCTGTAAACACTACTTCACCACCACCGGAGCCGCCATCGGGACCGATATCGATGATATAGTCCGCCTGCTTCATCACATCCAGATTATGCTCGATTACGATAACGGTATTTCCTTTCCCAACCAGACTTTCCAGGAGCTTCATGATGCTCTTGATATCCGAAGCATGCAGACCGGTTGTGGGCTCATCCAGGATATAGATATTTCCTTTCTTATCCAGATCTTTTGCAAGCTTTACTCTCTGTCTCTCCCCACCGGAAAGGGTAGACAGGGGCTGTCCCAGAGACAGATACGGAAGTCCGACCTCCAGCATGGCTTTCAGTTTCTTACTGATTTTTTTATTCTCCTTAAGAAATTCATAGGCCTCTTCCGCGGACATATTCAGTATTTCCATCACGTTTTTACCATGATAGGTATAGCTTAATGCCTCTTTGCTGTAGCGTTTTCCTTCACATTCTTCGCATACTGTGGTAACCGGGTCCATAAATACCAGTTCGGTAATGATCACACCTCTTCCCTTGCAGGCCGGACAGGCTCCGCCGCCGTTAAAGGTAAATAAAGATGCATCCCGTCCGCTTTCTTCTGCCAGCAGCTTTCTGATCTCATCAAAGAAGCCTAAGAAGGTGACAGGTGTGGAACGTCCTGTGGCGGTAACCGGAGATTGATCTACCATTACCACTCTGTCTGCATACTGCTTTGCAAAAACATCCCGGATCAGTGTACTCTTGCCGGAGCCCGCCACCCCGGTAATCACTGACAGGATATTCAGCGGAATATCCACTGATATATTCTTCAGATTATGAAGATTTGCATTACGCACCGGCAGAAACTCCTTCGCCCGGCGTGGCTGCATCTTAACCGGCATCTCTTCTTTCATGGCATTCCCTGTCTTGGTTCCTGATACAAGAAGTGCCTCATAGCTTCCCTGGAACAGAATCTGACCACCGCCTTTTCCCGCCATAGGTCCCACATCAATGACTTCATCGGCAATACTGATAATATCCTTATCATGTTCCACCACCAGAACCGTATTTCCTTTATCCCGAAGACTCATAAGGAGCTTGCTCATTCTATGCACATCTCTTGGATGCATACCTGTACTTGGTTCATCAAAGATATATGTCATTCCCGTCAGAGAGCTTCCCATATATCTGACCAGTTTCAGTCTCTGTGCCTCTCCTCCGGACAGTGTGGAGGACTCTCTGTTCATACTAAGATAAGGCAGACCGATATCAATCATACGGGTCAGTGATGCCACCAGCGATTCCACGATTGTTGCCGCCCTTTTATCTTCTATTCCGAGAAGCAGTTCCCGAACTTTCACAAATTCCATCTCGCACATCTCATCGATGCCGACACCCGCCACCTTACAGCTAAGTGCCTTCGCATTCAGACGTTTTCCGCCACAGCAGGGGCAGGTCTTCTCCTGAATCAGCTCCATATGCTTCTTCAAGGATGCATCTCTTACTTCCGAACTATCCCGCCTGATCAGCATACGACTCAGATAGCATTCTATTCCTTCCACTTTTTTGGAAAGCTTCTCTCCGCCCTTCTGTTTAGAACCGTACAGAAGAATATTTCTTTCTTCTGCAGTGTAATCTTTATATTTCTTATCTAATGGCAGCAATCCCGACTGGGCATACTGTTTCCAGTACCAGTTACCCACATGAAAAGCCGGCAGATCCGCCATACCTTCATTCCAGGACTTCTCCGGATCGATCTTTTTCTCCACATCCACGGTCATCACCTTGCCGATTCCGGAGCATTCCATACACATACCGTTAGGATCATTAAAGGAAAAATAGGAAGCCGTACCTACATACGGTGTTCCGATACGGGAATACAACAATCTGACTGCCGCATACAAATCGCTGATGGTGCCTACCGTGGAACGTGCATTGCCACCCAGCCTGCTCTGGTCTATGATGACTGATGCTGTCAGATTGTCGATAAAGTCTACCTTTGGCTTCTCATACTTAGGCAGTCTTCCCCTCATAAAAGCAGTATAGGTTTCATTCATCTGTCGCTGGCTTTCTGCTGCAACGGTATCAAACACAATACTGGATTTACCGGAGCCTGAGACTCCGGTAAACACTACGATCTTTTCCTTTGGTATTTCCAGGGATATATTCTTTAAATTATTCTGGCGCAAGCCCTTTATTATAATTCGACTATGATCAGACATTCTCTTCTCCTCCCGTCTTCTTACAAACCGGTATCTGTATTTCTGTCAGCCATTCTTCCTCTGAATCTTTATTCCATACTCCATCGATATAGGACTCTCTGATATTCCCACGGATTAAATACCCGTTATCCTCTATGAATTTGAGGAGGGAATCATAAGATTTTGACAACGTATCATAAGACCCTTTATGGAAAATACATGCTGCCTCTTCTACTTTGGGAAGCACCTTGAATTGAAGCTGTTCCTTATCCTTCTTGACTTCCGTAACTGCTTCGCAGGTTTCTATCAGAATATTTTCTTCCTTATAGCCCTCTTCCAGATATTTAATAAAACAATAAGCAGGCTCTGCGCAGATACAACCAAGCTTCTCCATCTCCGCTCCCATGGCAGGCATCATGTCAAATAAAGAATCATAGCTTTCAATTCTCTGCCGCATGGTTGCTACAATCACTTCCGGCAGACTCTTGATCAGTACCGGTGCGGACAGTTCCATCCGTTCCTCTGCCAGATAGCTTTCCACAAATGCCAGTTTAGAAGTGAGTTGTGCAATTTCTCTTAAGATCTCCTGTTTCTTGGATAACAGTAATTCCTTCTCCGGTTTACCATTCTGAATCGCACGGATATCCTCCAGAGAAAACCCCATATTCTTCAGCGCGAGGATCTGGTGCAGATCAGCAATCTGACTCGCCAGATAATACCGATACCCATTCACTTCATCTACATACATAGGCTTTAAAAGCCCCTGCTCATCATAATGTCGCAGCGTTTTGATGGTG
>JALETS010000052.1 GCA_022781395.1 Lachnospiraceae bacterium
AGAGGATATGTAATGCGTGGCGGCCGTGAGATGGAGAATCATTTCGAGTGTTTGTGGGATCTGTTCCGCAGTATCCCGTCACTGGAAACTCCCGGTGTATCCGTGTTGGATGAGTATTACTGGCTGAACAAAGAAGATCCGAATTATTCTCTTTGCCGTGCGACAGTAAATCGCGGAGAGGATGCCCATACAGATGGGAAATTCAACCTGAGTCAGAAGGGCTGTATGGAGATTATGAAGCTTTTCATGACCAGGGATGAAGATCTGTATGACAAGACGATTGAAGATGTATTTGATGAGGAAGTATTTGATTCTACATTCTGGCTATACTGGAGAACTATGTTTGCCTTTGAAAACTGGCACAGTGCTTTGGAAATGAAGCTTTATTTCCAGAGGTTTATCCATCATATTGCCGGGCTGCCGGATTTCAGTGCATTAAAATTTACGAAGTATAACCAGTATGAATCCCTGATTCTTCCAATGCAGAAATACTTAGAGGATGCCGGAGTTGATTTCCGGTTCAATACAGAAGTAACCAATGTGATTTTTGAAATGAAGGAGAATAAAAAGGTTGCAAAGGCTATAGAGTGCAGGGTAAAAGGCGTAGAGCAGGGTATTATGCTCACGGAAAATGATCTGGTATTTGTTACCAACGGAAGCTGTACGGAAGGAACTGTTTACGGAGATCAGAATCATGCGCCAAACGGAGATGCTGAGGTAAGAACAAGCGGCTGCTGGAGTCTTTGGAAGAATATTGCGAAGCAGGATCCTTCTTTCGGGCATCCGGAGAAATTCTGCTCAGATGTATCCAAAACAAACTGGGAATCTGCGACCGTTACAACATAATGATAAGATTCTTCCTTATATCAAAAATATTTGTAAACGTGATCCAAAGAGCGGCAAAGTAGTAACCGGCGGCATTGTAAGCTGTCAGGACTCCGGTTGGCTGTTAAGCTGGACTATCAACAGGCAGGGACAGTTTAAGACCCAGGATAAGGATCAGGTATGTGTCTGGGTATACGGATTGTTTACGGATGTTCCGGGTGACTATGTAAAGAAACCGATGAAGGAATGTACCGGTAAAGAGATTACGCAGGAATGGCTGTATCACATCGGTGTGCCGGTTGAGCAGATTGAGGAATTGTCGGAAAAGAGTGCAGTATGTGTTCCTACGATGATGCCTTATATTACAGCCTTCTTCATGCCAAGAACCAAGGGCGACAGACCGGATGTTATTCCGGATGGCTGTGTGAACTTTGCATTCCTGGGTCAGTTTGCAGATACACCGAGAGATACTGTCTTTACAACAGAGTATTCTGTAAGAACCGCTATGGAAGCTGTGTATGGTCTGCTTGGTGTTGACAGAGGTGTACCGGAGGTATGGGGAAGCGTCTATGATATCCGCGAATTGTTAGACAGCAGCGTGAAGCTGATGGATGGCAGATCTCCGTTGGAGATTGAACTTCCGGGACCGCTTAATGCTCTGAAGAAGCCGTTGCTCAGGCTGATTAAAGGCACTGTGATTGAGAAGGTGCTGCGTGACCATGAGGTGATCAAAGAGGGTATGATTTAGGATGGAAATTGGATAGATAAAAGGGTAAGAAGACATTGGCATAAGCTAATGTCTTCTTGTCTTTCCTGCAAAAATACGATACAATGCAGAGAGTAAAAAATTGAAATGAGGGGAGCTTTGTTTTTCATATTTATGACCTTTGCCAGCTTCTCTACCGTGATTGCAGTATTTGAAAATCTGCTGGCGGGTTATATTGATAATTTAGGGTGGAGTAGAAAAAAAGCAGCTGCTGTAAATTGTATCGTTGTCTTTTTTGCCAGTCTTCCCTGTGCGTTAGGGTATAATATTTGGAGTGGACTGCAGTTAATCGGTGAAAGAAATGTGTTAGATAGTGAAGATTTTCTGGTCAGCAATCTTTTTGTTCCCATCGGTTCGATTTTGTTTATCCTGTTTTGTGTAACAAAATGGGGGTGGGGATTTGACAGCTATCTGGAAGAAGCCAATACCGGAAAGGGACTGAAAGTGTCTAAGTATCTTAAATATTATTTCAGATTTGTTCTGCCGGTATTGATCCTGATTATTTTCATACAGGGATTGCGATAGACTGATGAGCTCTATTTCAGATAGTAAAATTTGATGAAAACCGGAGGCTTTATATGAATAGAGAGGAAGCACAACAGTATTTATCCTGTGCCATGTCCATAGGAGAGCAGCTTCTGGTAAGTGGTGCAGAGGTCAGTCGGGTGGAAGATACCATCCGGCGTATCTGTATAGCATATGGAGCAGATAAAGTAGATGTATTTTCCATTACATCCTGTATTATTGCGACCATGTCCGGAGAAGATTTCGGAGTCTGTACACAGACCAGACGTGTGACAGGAATGTTCAATGACCTGCATAAGCTGGATGAACTGAATCAGCTTTCCAGAAGTATCTGCGAGACGAAACCGAAACCGGAGCAGATTATGGCAAAGCTGGAAGAAACTTTACGGGGACAGCAGTATTCCTTTGGAATACAGGTTCTGATCTACGCCCTGATATCCGGTTCCTTTGCTGTCTTTTTTGGTGGAGATGCCAGGGATATGATAGCTTCCGCCATGATCGGTATCTTGTTGAAATTTCTGGAAAGCTTTTTGAAAAAAGGCTCCCTAAATAAATTGATCACGGCACTGATATGTTCTGTTGCAGGTGGATTCTTGGCGAATCTGTCCGTCATGATTGGTTTGGGAAGTCATGCGGATTTCATTAGTATTGGAAATATTATGCTTTTGATACCGGGAGTGGCATTTACGAACTCTCTGCGGGACATGTTCTCCGGAGATACGATTACCGGTCTGGTCCGTTTTCTGGAATCCGTTTTGCTGGCAATTATTATTGCGTTGGGATTTACCCTTTCCTATTTATTATTCTGATTGGAAGAATGTCCGGACTCATTGAACGTTACGATTATATAATGGGAGTATACATATGCAGGAAATCATTCAATTAGCTGCGGCAACCGCAGGTTCCTTAGGTTTTGCGGCACTGTTTAATATTCGTGGGAAGAAGCTTGTTTTTGCAACGCTGGGAGGTTTCTTTGCCTGGGGTGTTTATCTTGCAGTAGCGCAGTTTAGTGCCAATCCATATCTGTGTGGGTTTATAGCATCTGTCATGCTTACTCTTTATGCCGAGTGCATGGCCCGCGTTCATAAAACACCTGTTACGGTATTTCTGGTTTCCGGTGCGATTCCGATGATTCCGGGAGCTTCCCTGTACTATGCCATGAGCTGCCTTGTGCATCAGAACTGGGCGGAGTTTACTGCACAGAGCACGTATGCCTTTCTGTTTGCTGCCAGTATGTCTGCCGGTATCACGGTAACAACAATCATATTCCAGAATATCTGGGATCATTTGAAATAATTCATTTATCGGAAAGGAACCATTATGTTAGAACTTAATATAATGGATATGATCTGTGAGTTGTGAAACATGATATTTGTGCAAAAGTACCTTTGAAAAAAACTCGAAACTCATCTATAATAACCAAGAACGTGTAGCAGTACTGCGTAAATCCAGTTAACTGTTGCACGTTCCTTTTTTGTAAAAGGCGTATAGGCAAGCCTTTGTAATGTTATAGGAAGGAGTTTATGAAAATGGAAACAAAATCGAATTCTTTTTTGGAGACGGCTGCTGTGCATTTGTCAGCTTAAGTCTTGGCAAGGCGAAACCTAAAGAGGCAAGTAAGAGTATGGGTAATTCCGTTGTGCTTTCGATTGTTCTCAGTCTGATCCTGTGCGCAATCTATCTGATATTCAGTAACCGGATTATTGCAATGTTCGGCGGAACAGTTAATGAAGAAACTTTTCATCATTCAAAAGAATATTTCTTCTATATTTCTTTGGGAATTCCCTTTTATATGTTCGGTCAGGCGATGAATCCCGTAATCCGTGCAGACGGAAGCCCTAAGTTCGCTATGGCATCTACCCTTGCCGGAGCGGTTATTAATATCATTCTGGACCCGATTTTCATTTTTATCTGCAAATGGGGCATGATGGGTGCCGCTGTGGCTACGGTGATCGGACAGATTGCTACGGCTCTCCTGTCAGTCTGGTATTTATTGCATAGCAAAGCGATTAAGCTTTCCAAGGATGATTTCTTTTTGAATTTTGATATTATCAGACGTACGCTTGTACTCGGCATCTGTAGCTTTTTATCCCAGATTTCACTGGTGGCAGCTATGGCGGCGATTAATAACATGATCAGAAAGTACGGTGCTCTGGATGAAGTTTTCGGGCAGGAACAGTATGCACAGATTCCGATGGCTGTCGTTGGTATTGTTATGAAATTCTTCCAGATCGTTATCTCTATCGTGGTAGGAATGGCTGCGGGTTGTATCCCGATTGTCGGATTTAACATGGGCGCCGGTTTGAATAATCGTGTAAAAAATCTTTTTACCAAATTGCTTATTGCAGAGACTTGTGTAGGAGTAGTGGCATTTGTTATTGTTGAGCTCCTCCCGATGCAGTTGATCAGTATATTCGGCGCTGCTAACGAAAGCATATATTATACGGAATTTGCCATCAAGGCATTTCGGATTTATCTGTGTATGGTAATCTTTGCCTGTATCAATAAGGCAGCTTTCATTTTCCTTCAGGCTATGGGAAAGGCAGCAGCTTCTACTATGTTGTCCATGGTAAGGGAGATTGTCTTCGGCGTAGGATTTGCCCTTCTGCTTCCGGTGTTCTTTGGATTAGACGGTGTGCTTTATTCTATGCCCGTATCGGACATTCTGACCTTTATTATTTCCGTAATCGTGATAGCGCTTACCTATAAGCAATTGAACAGCGGAAAGGTTACGGCATAACTTAATATTGGATAGGGCTGCAACCGCATTTATAAGCAGAAATAAAATCTAAGCTTGTACTAATATGAAATCTATGGTATTCTAGCCCTAGAAATCAGGAGAGAGGTGAAAAGATGAGAAGATAATCTACTTTTGAAAACATGGAGTGTTTTGTAGCAGTAGCGTTTTGGCTATTGCTGTTCATGTTGCCAAAAGTGGATTATGATTCTCATATCCTCTCTTTTTTGGTGTCCAAATTTGGAATGGTTGAAACGGTTGTCATAGCAGCTGTCCATTAATATGTGAGGAATATGCAGGAATCGGAATCTCATGGCAACATGAGGTTCTCTGTTTATTTGCAGAGTCGAATGGAGGAATAGTGTGAAAAATCCATATGCGGAAGATTTTTCACACGCAAATTTGTGCCTGCGGCCCAAAGTTTGCAGGCTGAGAGAAAGGCGTGGTTATTTATGGCACAGATTAATGTAACAAATCTCACATACAGTTATGAGGGCAGTTTTGATACTATTTTTGAGAATGTATCTTTTTCAGTTGATACTAACTGGAAGTTAGGATTTATCGGTAGAAACGGCAAGGGCAAAACCACCTTCCTGAATCTTTTAATGGGAAATTATGATTATTCGGGAATAATTGCAACGTCAACGCATTTTGATTATTTTCCATATCCTGTTTCGGAGGATCAGGGGCGCGAATGCGCTATCGAGTTGATGGATGTGTGGAAACCGGGCTGTGAGCAGTGGCGTGTTATCTGCGAACTGGGTAAGCTGCATGCCGATGCGGAAATATTGTACCGTCCATTTGACAGCTTAAGTCAGGGAGAACGGACGAAGGTGCTATTGGCGGTACTTTTTTCGGGTGAAAATGAGTTTCTTCTCATTGATGAGCCGACGAATCATTTGGATCACAGAGCACGGGAGATTGTCAAACAGTATTTACAGGAAAAAAGAGGATTTATTCTCGTGTCCCATGACAGGGATCTGCTGGATGCCTGTGTGGATCATGTGCTGGTATTGAATAGACAGACGATAGAAGTGCAGAACGGTAATTTTTCCAGTTGGTGGGAGAATAAGAACAGGGCAGACCAGTTTGCCATGGCGGAGAATGAGAAGCACAGGAAAGAGATTGCAAGCCTAAAAAGAGCTGCTGAGCAAAGCCGCAGATGGGCAGATAAAAACGAGAGTACAAAGATTGGATTTGATCCCGTTAAGGAGCCTGACAGATGTATCAGTACCAGAGCCTATATAGGCGCCAAGACTAAGAAGGTGCAGAGTCGTGTTACCCAGTTTGAAAGGCGGATTGACAGGGAAATAGAAGAAAAGGAAGGACTGCTTCAGGATATAGAGAATCCGGCAGTCTTAAAGCTGAATCCCCTGCATTACCATAAAGAGCGCCTGATAAGCTGTAAGGATTTGACAGTGCGATATGGGCAGGATGCAGAGCCTGTTTTGCGTGACTTTTCCTTTGAACTGATGCAGGGAGAGAGGGTCTTTTTGCAGGGAGAGAATGGCTGTGGTAAATCTACTTTGATACGGACAATTCTGGCAGAAGGAGAGTCGAATGATGCAGATTGTAAGGATGGGCAGAGTGGGGAAATCAATGTGGCTTCTAATCTTACTTTCTCTTATATCTGCCAGGATACCGGCTTCTTAAAGGGCAGTATCAAGGACTTCTGTAAAGAGCGTCGGCTGGAGGAGAGCCTGTTTCTGACACTGCTTAAGAAGCTGGATGTGGACAGAGTCCAATTTAGCAAAAATATGGAAGAGTTTTCAGAAGGTCAGAAGAAAAAGGTGTTGATTGCGGCCAGTCTGATAACCCCTGCCCATGTATATATCTGGGATGAACCGCTTAACTATATTGATGTATTTTCCAGGATGCAGATAGAAGAACTGATTCTGACCTATCAACCAACCATGATCTTAGTGGACCATGATGTCCGTTTCCGGGATAAGATAGCTACGCGGGTTGTGGAGATGTAACAGTGGAAAAGATCTGTCGTTTGCCTAGGAGTTTGGAAACAGGATATTCTGCACAATGACTCCGCAGCCGATCTTTACACCTGCGTTGCCGGAGGGCTGGGTCGTGAAGTCATCTGCACCGGAATGGATGATCAGAGAGCGGCAGATCACCTGCATGTTGCGGATGAGGCAGATTGTTGGGGTTATCTGCATTGCCGGATAGTTTTGCATAGGCAGACGGATAGGAATATTCTTTCACGTGAATCCTCATTTCTAAGTAGATAATTACTTTAAAATATTTCTGTTTACTTCTACGATATGTCAGAGATGTAAGAAGGGTTCATAGAGTTGACATTGTTTTTTTATGAGGTATAATTGGGTTAGGTAGAACTAACTGATGCGCATGAAGGTATAGGATTATTCAGAACAATAGAAAATAAGAATACAAAATGTTCACAGCAGATCAGACTCATACATAGTATACTATAACGAGAAAAAACGGCACGACTGTATCGTGTGGAAAATCAGATGAGGAAAGGCGGGTAAGGCTATGCAGATTACACTTGGATTGATGATTCCGTTTCTGGGAACGACACTTGGTTCCGCGATGGTTTTCTTTATGCGGAAGGAAATGAATAAAAAGATAGAGAAGATGCTCCTTGGATTTGCGGCAGGAGTGATGATTGCCGCTTCGGTATGGTCGCTTCTGATTCCGGCGATTGATATGGCAGAAGAGCAGGGGAAGATTGCCTGGATACCGGCGACGATAGGTTTTTTAGGTGGTATGGCATTTCTCCTGGTGCTGGATACCCTGATTCCCCACTTGCATCTGGAAAGCAGTGAACCGGAAGGCATCGAGGCGAATTTAAAAAAAACAACTATGCTTGTCCTTGCCGTAACTCTTCACAATATTCCTGAAGGGATGTCCGTGGGTGTAACCTTTGCCGGAGCAATAATTGGAAATATGGGTGTTACGATGGCAGGCGCATTTGCCCTGGCAGTAGGTATTGCAATTCAGAATTTCCCGGAGGGTGCGATTATTTCCATGCCGCTTCGAAGTGAGGGAGTTTCCCGTCTGCGTTCTTTTGCGTATGGAGCACTGTCGGGAATCGTGGAACCTGTGGGGGCATTGATTACCATATTACTGGCCAAGCAGATTGTACCGGCGCTTCCTTTCCTGCTTGCTTTTGCCGCAGGTGCCATGATTTATGTGGTGGTGGAAGAATTGATCCCGGAATCCCAGTCCGGTGAACACAGCAATATTGGTACGATTGGTGTTGCTTTTGGCTTTGTGATCATGATGATCCTGGATGTGGCGCTGGGATAAGGCAGTGCAGCAAGTGTGATTTGAGAAAACCCACAATATATGGT
Organism: Lachnospiraceae bacterium; assembly: GCA_022781395.1. Taxonomy (GTDB): domain Bacteria; phylum Bacillota; class Clostridia; order Lachnospirales; family Lachnospiraceae; genus UBA3282. The sequence continues at coordinate 8,183 of JALETS010000052.1, forward strand.
AAGATACATCAGAATGGAGACTGGCTATGAGTGGAATATTATACGGAGTGGGTGTGGGTCCTGGTGATCCGAAGCTGATGACCTTTCTGGCAGCAGAGACAATACAGAAATGTCCTGTGCTTGCGATTCCGGCAGGTAGCAGGGAGCAGGCGGTCAGTTACCGGATTGCAGGAGGAATGATAGAGCATCTGGAAGAAAAGGAAACGATGTGCTTTGTCACACCTATGACCAAGGACAAAGAAATATTGGAGCATCATTATCAGGCGGTGGCAGAGCAGATTGCGGAGAGACTGGAACAGGGAAAAGATGTGGCATATCTGACTTTAGGCGATCCTACCGTGTATTCTACGTATATCTATGTTCATAGATTGTTGGTTAAACGGGGATATCAGGCGCAGATTATAAATGGTGTACCGTCTTTTTGTGCGGCGGCAGCCACTTTAGGGGACAGTTTGGCAGATCGTGGGGAACAGATACACATTATTCCATCCTCTTATGATGTGGAGCAGGCATTGGAGCTGCCCGGAACGAAGATATTGATGAAGGCGGGTTCCAAGATGCCGGCAGTAAAGAAAATGCTGCAGGATAGAGGAATCGATGGGGTAATGGTTGAGAATTGTGGCATGGCGGAGGAACGGATATACCGAAGTATAGAAGAAATACCTGATCAGGTGGGGTATTATTGTCTGACAGTACTTAAAGAGCAATAAGAGAAGCTGCTGAAGGAAAGGCATTATTATGGAAGAAAAAACAATAACAAACCCGTTAGGAGTCGAAAAGACAGGGGTACTTCTCAGGCAGTTTGCGATTCCGAGTATTATAGCAATGCTGGTCAGTTCCCTTTATAACATTGTGGATCAGTTTTTTATCGGACGAAGTGTGGGAGAACTGGGGAATGCGGCGACAAATATTTCCTTTCCGCTTTCCATTTCCTGTGTGGCAATTGCACTGTTATTTGGAATTGGCGGAGCTTCTGCCTTTAACTTACATATGGGTAAGGGAGAGAAGGATAAGGCAGTCTATTTTATGGGAAATGCTTTGGTCATGTTGTTTGGCTGCGGCCTTTTCCTTTGCATGATAACACAGATATTTCTGGAGCCGATGCTTCGTTTCTTCGGTTCTCCGGATAATGTGTTGGATTACGCCAAGATTTATACAAGAATTGTATCCATAGGATTTCCTTTCCTGATATTGACCACCGGAGGCGGGCATCTGATTCGAGCGGATGGCAGACCGAAGATATCGATGTTGTGCAATCTTACGGGCGCGCTGATCAATACGGTTCTGGATGCGGTATTTGTGTTTGTGTGCCGGTGGGGCATGGCAGGTGCTGCGGCAGCCACGGTAATCGGACAGGTTGTCTCGGCATGTCTGGCTGTATGGTATCTGGCACACTGCAAGTCAGTGACACTGGAACGGCAGCATCTGATTCTACAGAAGGATAAAGTATCTATGATTGCTGCTTTGGGGGCGGCACCATGTAGTAACCAGATTGCTATGATGGTGGTACAGATTGTAATGAATAAATCCTTGAAATATTATGGTTCCCTTTCTTACTATGGAGAGTCCATACCGATTGCCTGTGCAGGTATCATTACCAAGGTGAATCAGGTGTTTATGTCTTTCATTATAGGACTTTCCCAGGGATTGCAGCCGATTGTCAGCTTCAATTACGGAGCCAGACAGTATGAGCGTGTGAAGAAGGGATATTTCCAGGCAATAGGAGTAGCTTTTGGTATGGCATTGGCAGCTTTTTGCATGTTCCAGTTCCTGCCGAGACAGATCATTTCTATTTTTGGAAATGGTTCAGAGGAGTATTACCGGTTTGCAGTCAATTATTTCAGAATATTCCTGTTTTTTACATTTGCCAACGGTATTCAGCCGATCAGCTCTAATTTTTTCACGGCAATCGGCAAGCCGAAACGGGGCGTATTCCTGTCTTTAACGAGGCAGATCCTGTTTCTATTGCCGTTGCTTCTCATTTTTCCGTTGTTCATGGGAATCGACGGTATTATGTATGCAGGACCGGTAGCTGATTTCCTGGCAGCAGTAGTGACTGTGGTAATGATCAGCCGGGAGTTACGCCGGGAGGAATATAAAGTGAAACAGGCGTAAATTATCTGCCTGTGGAGGATGGCAGACTCTGTCATGTTGTTACAGAACGAGTACAGGAGAAACAAAGGTAGAAGAAATGAACGGCAAGAATGATTTAACACAGGGAAGTATCGGTAAAAATCTATTAGTATTTGCACTGCCATATCTGCTATCCTGTTTTATGCAGACACTTTACGGAATGGCAGATCTTTTTGTGGTGGGACTGTATAACGGTTCGGAAACTACCACGGCGGTGTCCATCGGCAGTCAGGTCATGCATATGCTGACGGTCATTATTGTGGGATTTGCCATGGGAACGACGGTAAGGATCGGAAGAAGCGTTGGGGCTAAGGATGAGAAAGAAGGAGCGAAGACCGTAGGAAACTCAATCCTGTTCTTTGCTTTGTTTGCGGTAGTAGTTACGATCGTTTTGCTGCTTTTGACTTCTCCCATAACCAAAGTTATGTTAACCCCAAAGGAGGCAGTGCAGGAAACAAGGGTATATCTTATCATCTGTTTTGCGGGGATTCCCTTTATTACTGCCTATAACGTGATCAGCAGTATCTTCCGCGGGGCGGGTGATTCCAGACGTCCTATGTATTTCGTGGGCGTTGCCTGCGTGGTCAATATTATATTGGATTTTGTATTTATCGGCGGATGTGATCTGGGTGCTGCCGGGGCGGCTCTCGGAACTGTCTGCGGTCAGGCTGTCAGTGTACTATTTGCTCTCGCTGTGATGCGTAAGCGGGATTTTGGTTTCCGCGTGACGAGGCAGGATATCAGAATGGATAAGGACGTTATTTCCCAGATATTGAAGGTGGGAACCCCGATTGCCTGCCAGGACGGCTTAATTCAGGTGGCATTTATTGTCATTACCGTTATTGCCAACAGCCGCGGCCTGATCGCTTCAGCAGCGGTGGGAATCGTGGAGAAGCTGATCAGCTTCATGTTTCTTGTACCTTCAGCATTTCTGTCAGCCATTTCTACAATCACGGCGCAGAATATGGGAGCGGACAAGCCACAGCGGGCCAGAACAGCTCTGCGCTATGGTCTGATTATTACCGTATGCTGGGGGATGTTATGTGCTGTATACAATCAGTTCCTGCCACATACCCTTGTAGGGCTTTTCACGAAGGATACGGCAGTTCTTGCAGCAGGCTGTGCCTACATACGATCCTATTCCTTTGATGCGGTTTTTGCAGCGGTGCATTTCTGCTTCAACGGATACTTTTGTGGAGATCAGAAGTCGATCATATCCTTTATCCATAATATTACCTCTATTCTGCTGATCCGGATTCCCGGGGCATATTTTGCCAGTATTTATTTCCCGGACAGCCTGTATCCGATGGGATGGGCAGCGCCCCTCGGTTCTCTGCTGTCAGCACTGATCTGTATTGGATTCTATGTGTACTATCGAAAGAAAGAGAAAACTTCGGTATTATGATATGAGGTGGTGATAAGATGTTTCGAATAGGCGAGTTTTCTAAACTGACACAGGTATCTATCCGGATGCTTCGATATTATGATGAAGTGGGACTTTTGAAGCCGGCGAAGGTGGATGAATGGACAGGTCACAGGTTGTATTCGGTGGAACAGATGCCACGTCTGAATAAAATATTATATTTGCGTGACAGCGGTTTTAACGTTTCGGAGATTGCACTTGCAATCTCCTTAGACGATAGTCTGCTTCTGGATATTCTTGATAAAAAGAGGTCAGAGATCGAACAGAACATACAAAATGAGAAGGAAAAGCTGAAAAGAATAGCGCTTGCGAAAGCAGAAATCGAAGGAAACAAAGGCGAACTGCATTATAATATTGTTCTAAAGCCGATACCGGCGTATCAGGTGTTATCTTTGCGTAAGATAGTTCCCACATATTACGCCGAGGGCAATTTGTGGAAGGAACTCTCGGTTTATGCCAAAGAACAGAATATAGAGATATCCGACTATACTTTCTCTATTTATCATGATACCGAGTATAAAGAACAGGATGTTGACATTGAGTTATGTGTTCCTGTAAATAAGATGGGAAAGGCGATGGCGCCTTTCTGCTTCCGTACGACTGAGCCGGTACATACTATGGCCTGCACAATGGTATATGGAGACTTCTCTAACATCAAAGGCGGCTATATCGCTTTTGCCAGGTGGCTGCAGGAAAACAGTCGTTATCGGATAGCGGGTGCAACACGGCAGATTGTTCACAGAGGCCCCTGGAATGAAACGGAGCCGGACAGATATCTGACAGAAATCCAAATACCCGTAGTAGAGTAAAATGTCTTACAAATAGGTAAGGCATTTTTAATTTCCTCTTGTATCTCACATGATGTGAGGTATTATACTGCCCTTACAACATAAAACAGGAGGTATGATATGAATAATTATCAGTTGAAAACCATTGGAACAGTAAGGAATGACAGTACAGGAGCATTCATTGAATTAGAACCGGAGTATATTCCGGCGTTGCAGGCACTAGAGGGATTTAGCCATATTAATGTGCTGTGGTGGTTCAGTGGATGTGATAATGTACAGATGCGCTCTGTTTTGGAAACCCAGCAGCCATACAAAGGTGCACCTGAAAAGATGGGGATTTTTGCCACAAGATCTCCGATGCGCCCGAACCCGATTGCCTTAACTGCGGTAGAAATCATTCAAATTGATTACGAGCGGGGCATTATCCAAATTACATTTATTGATGCCATGGACGGCACACCTGTCCTTGATATCAAGCCCTATACACCAAGCCTTGACAGGGTAGAAACACCCGGTGTTCCGGAATGGTGCAGTCAGTGGCCTAAATGTACGGAGGATTCAGGGGATTTTGATTGGGAAGCGGTTTTTAATTTCTAAGGAGCATTTAAATACTTTATAATAAGAGTGTTTCTAAGAAAAAGCTCTAAAAATGTAAATATCTAGTAGACATTTCCGCCCACCGGTATTATGATTAAAGCGTTTGTGACGCATCTATGTTATGTGGGAGGAGAAATGAGAAAATGGAAAAACTAAAGCCGAAGCTGTTTTCTGTTATGAAAACATATTCGAAGGAACAATTTGTAAAAGATGTGATATCGGGAATCATTGTAGCAATCATCGCATTGCCGCTGTCTATCGCTCTGGCGCTGGCATCCGGTGTTTCTCCGGAAAGAGGTATTTATACTGCGATCGTGGCAGGATTTGTAATCTCATTCCTGGGAGGAAGCCGTGTCCAGATTGCAGGACCGACGGCGGCTTTTGCTACGATTGTGGCCGGTATTGTGGCAGAGAAGGGGATGACAGGGCTTGCCGTGGCGACAATAATGGCAGGTGCTCTTCTGATTCTTATGGGTCTGTGCAGGGTAGGAAGCCTGATCAAGTTCATTCCTTATACGATAACAACCGGTTTTACAGCCGGTATTGCGGTTACTCTGGCAATCGGACAGATCAAGGATTTCTGCGGATTGACGATTGTAACGGAAGAGCCTTTGATTGAGACACTGGACAAGCTGGTGGCAGATATCCGGAATATTGCGACAATCAACTGGGAGGCTGTGGCAGTAGGAACGGTCAGTCTTGTTATTCTGATTCTGTGTTCGAAATTCCTGCCGAAGATCCCGGCATCTTTGATAGCTGTCATTGTGGGTATCCTGATGGTATCCGGGTTACAGATGAATGTGAATACGATTGGAGACTTATATACCATTTCCAATAAGATTCCAATGCCCGAAATGCCTCAGTTTTCTCTGAAGCTGATTCAGAGTGAGTGGCATGATGCGCTGACAATCGCTATTCTGGCGGCGATAGAGTCTCTGCTTTCTGCGGTTGTGGCAGACAGTATGATCAACAGCAGACACCGTTCCAATATGGAATTGATCGCGCAGGGTTGCGGTAATGTGGCGTCTGCCCTGTTCGGCGGTATTCCGGCAACCGGTGCAATTGCCCGAACAGCAGCCAATATCAAGAATGGTGGTCGTACGCCTATTGCGGGCATGGTTCATTCAGTAACCTTACTACTGATTCTGATAGTCCTGATGCCTTATGCGGCATTGATTCCGATGCCGACGATTGCAGCCATTCTGTTCCAGGTGGCATATAATATGGCGGGCTTTAATAAGGTAGTATATCTGTGTAAGACTTCCTCCAAGAGTGATATTATCGTGCTGATGAGCACCTTTATCCTGACCGTTGTATTTGATCTGGTGGTTGCCATCGAGGTAGGTCTGATTGTGGCAATCGTTCTGTTCATGAAGAGGATGAGCGAGGTTACGGATGTAGAGGGATGGCGATACGCGGATGATGAAGAGGATGCAGACAGTCTTTCCTTAAGAGAAGTGCCGAAGCATACGCTGGTCTATGAAGTAAGCGGACCGTTATTCTTCGGTGTAGCAGATAAGATTATGCGGATCGCCTATAAGGATACGGATAGATGTATCGTAGTCCGCATGAGAAGTGTGAATGCCATCGATGCAACGGCGATGCATGCGCTGGAGGAATTGTACGAGAACTGCTGTAAGAAAAATGTGCAGCTCATCTTTTCCCATGTCAATGAGCAGCCTATGATGATCATGCATAAGGCAGGCTTCTATGATAAAGTGGGTGCAGATAATTTCTGTGTACATATTGACGATGCACTGGCAAGAGCCAAGAGTATTACTGAGGCATAGGAAATAAGCTGTTAGGTTTTTTGGTTTTGCTTTCATTTTTGTATATCTTTGACGGTAAGATGTAGACTAACTAATGGAAATGTTGTATAATATTTCTATGTTTGGGCTTTTTCCTTAAGAAAAGAACAAACGTATACTATGGGGATACCTAGGAGGGTACATAATGAAAACAATTAAAGGAAAGCTGCTTACTACGCTTTCAGTAGCAGCATTTGTAATTCTGTTTATCGGTTCGGTAGTAAGTGCCATGATTATTGGTAAAGCAGCTGTTGGCGGGGCTGTTGTCATGGGATTGGTCATTGGTATTGTGGGAACGATCGTGATTGATCTCATCGCAGGGAAAACATTTAATACGATTCTGGAACCGTTGGCCGATTTAAAACAGTTTGCCACAGGAGATTTTTCTGAAAATGCCGGACAGGCTGTAAGCAGTGGCGTGGCAGATGGGTTTAAGAATGAAATGGAAGAGGTCTGCCAGGCTTCCAAAATGTTAAAGACACAGGTAAGAGATACCATTCTGAGAACCAATAAGGAAGCAGCCCATATTGAGGAAACAGCATCTGCTACATACAACGAGATGGCAGATCTGAATAATAAGATTGATGAGATGGATCAGGTTATGGAAAGTCTGATCAATAAGGTAAACGAGGCGGCAGAGGTAACCCAGACCATCAGTGACGCAAGCAATGAGATTGGTTCAGCAGTGAATGATGTATCTGCGAAAGCATCGGAGTCTGCTGATGCTTCCCGGGATATTACGATTCGTGCGGACAAGCTGTATGCAACTACGATAGAATCCAAGAAGCAGGCCAGCCTGATTTATCACAGTACCGAGGATGAACTGGAGGAAGCCCTGCGCGAAGTTGAAAAGATAGGGATTATCAAGAGCCTGTCAGATGAGATAGGTGGAATCGCAACCCAGACCAATCTGATCGCTTTAAATGCGGCTATTGAGGCAGCAAGAGCCGGGGAAGCCGGCAGGGGCTTCGCAGTAGTAGCGGACGAGGTAAGAAGCCTTGCGGAGAATTCCCAGGTTACGGTTGATAAGATTCAGAAGGTTATTGATGAAGTTGTAGATTCTGTTATGGAGTTAAAGGACAGTGCAGGTAAGTTACTTGATTTTATGAAGGATCATGTAATCGGTGATTATCATGCGATGGTAAGTACGGCAGAACAGTATCAGAAGGATGCGGTATTTTTCGACGGTATTGCAACCGATCTGGGTGCATCTGCTGAGGAAATGGGTGCTTCGGTAGAAGAAATGCTGGCATCACTGCATGCAGTTACTGAGCTGAATGCTGTGATCGTGGATGAAGTAAAGGGAGTGGCAGCAGCAATGCAGAATACCAACGTCGGTTCTGAAGAAATTCTGCGTCAGATGGCCATTCTGGAGAGAAGCAGCCGTTCTCTGCAGGAGATTATGGATAACTTTAAGGTTTGATCCGGTTTCGTAACAGATAAAGTGCCAGCACGTTTGGCAGAACCATAAGTGCGTTAATGAGATCGGTACATTCCCAGACCAGATTCATGGGGATGATGGCACCGAAATATATCATAAGAATATAGGCAAGTTTATAGTACGGAATACCTTTACTTCCCATAAGGTATTCCGTTGCTTTTTCTCCGAAATAGGACCAGCCGATCAGGGTTGTGATTGCAAAAGCAGCCAGAGAAATAGTCAAAAAGGCATTCCCTACATAGGGCAGATGGGAAAA
>JALETS010000071.1 GCA_022781395.1 Lachnospiraceae bacterium
TCTGCATAAGAGAAATCTGCCGTAGTATGAATAACCCTCTTAATGATCGGAGCCTGTATCGGATCTAAGGGATGGGGTAATTCCTGCTCTATCAGTTCAAAGCTTCGCCGTTCGATCTCCGCAGGCGGGATAGGTTGTATCATATCAGGCTGCTGTATACCGCCGGAAGGTTGTGATCTATCACTCATCGTCTCATCATACCTCTTATTCTTCTACTCATATTTTCTAATTGATTTTTCACAATTAGCCATCAAAATTTTATTCACTGCTTTAAAATAATTTCATAAATCTTATCCATATCCAGATGCTTACGTACTGCTTCAGCCAGCAGATCATACTGGGTTTCTTTGAAAGCCTGATAAGAACTTATTCCCGGATTGTCGTCTGTCTCCCACTCAGCAGTTACCGTCTCGTAGGATAATCCTCTGTCGGCACACAGCAGCTCCATCATCTTCTGTGCGAATTCCGAGTTTTCCCAGATGCCATGCAGATAAGTGCCAAACACTCTCCCCTGAACACAGCCGTCCTCTCTGCCGTCCTCCAATATGCTGAACGGAATTGCCCGCTCACCGTTCTCTATCCTTCCGTAAACGGATTCTCCCATATGGATTTCATAGCCGGATACCGGTATATCCCGCAGAAGCTGCCACGATGATATTGCCTGACACTCTGCCTTGTGCCGGACCTGTCCTTGTATCTGTCCGGACTCTTCGGGAGACATACGGCACACTATGCCTGTAATCCGGCTCCTCTGTTTCTCCTCCCGGAACAGGGTTGTAACCGGGAGAAGGCCCATACCGCGTATCTCGCCGCCGCCCTCTACACCGGAAGTATCCACAATCCTCTCTCCCAGCATCTGATAACCCCCACAGATTCCCATAATCCTGCTGCCTCTGGCGGCCTGCTTAAGAATTGCTGCTTCCATACCGCTTTCCCGCAGCCATTTCATATCCTGTATGGTATTCTTACTGCCCGGCAGGATGATAAGGTCTGCGCATCCCCTGTCATTTTCAGATATTCTGACAGCCTCTCTCTCCAACTGTTCCGGTCGTTCCACATACTGTAGCGATACAAAAGGAAACTGACTGAGGGGATTAAAGTCCGTAAAGTTAGAAATATGCGGCAGCTTAATCACCGCAATATGAATCGGTCTCTCTTCATTCCGGCTTCTCTCTTCATTCCGATAAACAAGCTGCTCGGACAGACTGTCTTCGTCATCTATCTGTATATTAAGATAGGGCATAACACCAAGCGTCTTAATGCCACACTTCTCATACAGCATACTCGGCCCCGGCTCCAACAGCTTTGCATCACCACGGAATTTATTAATAATAAAGCCTTTAATGCGCTCCCGTTCCTCCTTTTCCAATAGTAACACGGTTCCAAGAAGCTGCGCAAATACGCCGCCTCTGTCAATGTCACCTACCAGAAGAACCGGTGCGTCTGCCAGCTTCGCCATCCCCATATTGACGATATCATCAGCTTTCAGGTTAATCTCTGCCGGACTTCCGGCCCCCTCGATCACGATGATATCGGCCTGCTCTTCCAGCTTATGATAGGCTGCCATAATATCGGGAATCAGTGCCTTTTTCTGTTTAAAATACTCTGCTGCACTGTAATTGCCCTTCACTTCTCCGTTCACAATCACCTGGGAACCCACATCACTGGTGGGCTTTAACAGAATGGGATTCATACACACCTGCGGTTCTATCCCGGCAGCTTCTGCCTGCATGACCTGTGCCCTGCCCATCTCCAGACCTTCTCCGGTAATATAGGAATTCAACGCCATATTCTGTGATTTGAACGGGGCTGCACGATAGCCGTCCTGTTTTAAAACTCTTAAGATACCTGCCACCAGAAGGCTTTTACCTGCATTGGACATGGTACCCTGGATCATAAGGTTCTTCGCCATTGTTATTTTCTGTTCCTTCTAAATAGAAATCTTAATTATAATTTCGTGATTACCTACATGATAAACATAACTACAAATAGCACCGCCATACATAAAATCCACATCAATACAGAGGTTGCATACAACAGTCTGTTGGCACGGCGGATATCCTCTGCTTCGATTGAACGAAGTTCATCTCCAATATAAGGTTTCTCTACTTTTCTGCCAAAATACCATGCATCTCCCGCCAGTCTGAGTCCCAGAGCACCGGCACAGGCACTCTCCGTCTGGGCGGAATTAGGGCTTGCATGATTGTAACGGTCACGCCTGTAAATACACCACGCATTTTGAATATTGTATATTGAATGGTCTTCCCGGCTTCTGTCTTTCTTACCGCAAGCTGACGGGTGTCTGTTCTTCACACTTCTCTTCAATGCATGGAAGCATCTGCATATGGCTGTCCCGGCTATCATCATAAGCGCCGCAAGCCTGCTGGGAATATAATTAGCAATATCATCCAGCTTCGCCGCATATCTGCCAAAATCAAGGTACTTCTCATTCTTATAACCGATCATGGAGTCCATCGTGTTAATGGTCTTATATAATACACCAAGCACTCCACCACCCAGGACAAGATAAAACATCGGTGCAATCACTCCATCGGAAGTATTCTCTGCCACAGTCTCCACCGCTGCCCTGGCTATTCCAGCCTCATCCAGTCTCTCCGTGTCTCTTCCCACAATCATGGAAACTGCCTTACGCGCCTGCTCCACATCTCCTGCCTGCAATGCCTGATACACCTTCGTGCTCTCTGTTTTCAGGCACTTCATGGACAACATCTGATAACAAAGAATGCTCTCTGCTATGACTCCGGCAGCTCTATGAATATGATACAACAGGAAGAGTCCCATAAACGTCACACTGCCACATATCAACAACACCAAAATAACAAGGCAAAGTCCCTTGTATCTTCTCTGCATGGGGCTGTCGGATTCCCTACGCAGATGTCTGTCCAGAAAATCAATCAGAGAACCAATCCACCGGACGGGATGGGGCAAACAGTAGGGATCTCCAAGAAGCATGTCCAACAGGAAACCTGCTCCAAGACATATTAATCTGTTTACTAAAATTGCCATCTGCCTTACCTGCTCTTATCATTTCTACTTTTTCTACACATGCAAATCTTTACACATAAATAAGAATACTACATTTTGCTGCATAAAAAAAGAGAAACCGCTTTCACAGTCTCTTTTATATGACGCTGTCAGCATAAAAGTCAGGTCTTGTGACACGCTGCGTTTTCGTCACTTCGATCCTGGCTTTCATGCTTTACAGCTGTTTACTATATCCTTACATGATTCCCGTCTTCTCACGGAAAGTTTCGATATCTTCCGCAGATGCGGCAGCCAGAAGCCACTCCTTCAATACTGCTTCATCCTTCTGGGACAGGATTCTTTCTCTGATATCAGCCGGGACTATTCCTTTCTGCTCCAGTATGGTAAGCACATCTGATGCTCTGCCTTCGCGCAATCCACTGGCATGGCCTTCTGCACGACCCTCGCGCAATCCACTGGCATGGCCTTCCTCGTAGCCTTCCTTCTTAATGGTTCGCTCATATTTCTCCACATCAAATTCTTCCAGCAACATTCCCAACACCTCCGACCGATGCCTCCTTAAAAACTCTGACAGGATGCCGTGGTCAATGCAGTACTCCACTGCTTCCTCCAATGCTTCCTGCATGGGTCTGCCCTCTGCCGCATACGCTCTGGACACTGCCACGAACTGTGCATATTCTGAGAGTGTTCGGCACCTCTCCATCAGGGCATTATTATGACCATGATTGATATTTAACATCCGTACTGTCAGTTCCACATCCTCTTGCCGTTCCTTGTTCTCAAAGGAATCTGACAGTCTCAGTATCTGCTCCTCCGGCACTTCCTTTTCACCATTGTAAAAGACGATACACTGTGGGGTAGGCAGGGATATCTGTTTCGACCCATAGATGCTTTCCTCTGCCTGCTCCACAATCATCTGGTATTCCTCTGCCAGATAAATTAGAAAACGTACGGGTCGAGTAGGATAGTGCCTCACAACACTATCCCCTCACGGAACCGTGCGTGCACAATTCATGCACACGGCTCTTCATATCAAGATTAAACAGTTTCGTATATATTCACATATATTTTAGGCTTTACCAATGGATAAGTCTTTAGCATCATCTCAAACTGGCAGAAATTATAACTGCGCTTTTGGCTCCTCCTATTTAGCCATTTATACAGCATATTATGTGTGAGTTCGTAGAATCTCTTAATGCTGTAGAAATTATCTGTAATTCCAAAGTAATGGTAGTGACCAATGAGTTTCAGATTAAGTTCAGAAATGATTTCCTTAAGTTTCCTGGTTCGATTTTGTTGTAACCATTGTTTCATCTCTGCCACTTTTAAGCTAAACTTCTTTGAATCTGTTTTCCTTTTCACTCTAAATCTTCCACTTCTGCTTAGTCCACAGTAATGGGTAAAACCAAGAAAACTGAATGTTTTCGGTTTCTTACCTTTAGTCCGTGCATCTTGTTCTGCAAATCTACCAAACTCAATCAATCGAGTTTTGGTTGGTTCTAGTTCTAGCCCAAATTCTACCACACGTCTTTTGAGGAGTTCGAGGAATTTCTTTGCATCAGATTTATATTTGAAGCAACCAACAAAGTCATCGGCGTAGATGATGATATTAGCGTAGCCTTTAAGTTCTGACTTTGCCTTCTTCCAGAACCACAAATTCATTACATAATGCATGTATATATTAGCAATCACTGGTGAGCAAAGCGAACCCTGCCCTGCACCTTGTAATGTTTCATGCTTCTGTCCATCTTCTATATAACCAGCCTTGAGTATCTTTTTGAGTAGCCATATGATGTTAGGGTCTTTTATATGTACCTCAATCATTTTTACAATCCAATTGTGGTCGAGATTATCAAAGAATCCCTTTATATCTGCATCCAAGACCATTGTGATACTTTGTTTTTCTATTGTTTGAGCTAATGACTTGAGTGCATCATGACATCCTCTTTTGGGTCTGAAGCCAAGCATATTTTCCAAAAATAATGGCTCATATACAGCTTCTAAGACGCATTTCAATGCATACTGAACTATTTTGTCCTCATGGCATGCTATACTAAGAGGGCGTTTCTTTCCATTTGCCTTTGGAATATAGACCCTAAGCACCGGCTGTGATTTGTATCGGTGTGATTTGAGTTTATCTACTAGTCTGTCGAGATTCTCATCGAGATTAGCTTCATATAACTCTTTGCTCACTCCATCTATTCCCGTAGCCTTATTACCATCGAGTCTTTTGTGGCACTCTTTCAGTAAGTCTTTATCTATCATATGAAACAGAGATGTAAAAACCATACTGTGATTTTGTGCCGATAGCTGTTGTATCCTTATAAGTTTAGTTTCCATCTATTCTCTACCCCTGTGTGTAGTAAATGTGTCCCTCATAAGGACCTTGATATGTGGTGTCCTTCCCTCCACTGGCATTACCCAGCATCAACAGTACTATTACACCATCCGACTCCCATTAACACGTTTGACTTCCTCCTTTTGGTTGTACATCATACTCACGTATGTGAGATGTCAATGGGTCTCCATAGTTACCCTTGAGTCATTGTGTAACATGCTTGGCTCTACGACCCCGGGAATCCCTGAAACTACTTGTCATAACGCAGTTACAAGTGTTGCCTTCCATCACATGCAAGATGTCGGCGAATTCCGTTCTTATAACCCTTAACGGGGCTCAATCACTTTCAAGCCTATTACCTGACTGTCAACGCTTAAGCACCACCATTGCTGGTGACGCTCCATGACTCGCTATTGGTTGTCTGACTGGACTTTACCAAGCAGGATTTCCACCTGCTAAACTCAAGGACATTGCTATGTCGCTCGCAT
>JALETS010000089.1 GCA_022781395.1 Lachnospiraceae bacterium
ATATGAATGGAATAAAGAAATTACATAAGCGTGAGTTTGATAGAAGATATACATTTTCACCATTGCAGTATTTTCATAATGAACTGGGAATAAGTGCAACTACGGTATAAAGAACATTAACAAATTTGGTTAAGGCAGAAAAGATAATAAAGATTGGAAATGGTCGTTATACAAAGTATAAATGGAACTGGGATAAGGAGAATTAATGAGGGAAATGTATTGTACAAAAGAAAGAAATGTACATTTTGGTGTTGATGTGGTACACTATGCGTAGTTTTACTTTTAGAAGGAGAATAATGAATTATGAAACTAGGAATCGTAGGGCTTCCCAACGTGGGAAAAAGTACCCTTTTTAATTCTTTGACAAAGGCAGGAGCTTTGGCAGCTAATTATCCGTTTGCGACAATTGACCCAAATGTGGGAGTTGTTTCAGTTCCGGATGAGAGAATTGAGAAGCTTGGCGAATTGTATCATACGAAGAAGGTTACGCCCGCAGTGATTGAATTCGTAGATATCGCCGGTCTTGTGAAGGGAGCTTCTAAAGGTGAAGGTCTGGGCAACCAGTTCCTTGCTAATATTCGTGAGGTAGATGCGATAGTTCATGTTGTCAGATGCTTTGAAGATACGAATGTAGTTCACGTTGATGGTTCGGTTGATCCCGGGAGAGATATTGAGACAATTAATTTTGAACTTATTTTTTCAGATATCGAGATTTTAGATAGAAGAATCGCTAAGGTCGCAAAACAGGCCAGAATGGACAAGACTCTTGCCAAAGAACTGGAGATGCTTGAAGGTGTTAAGGCACATCTAGAGAGCGGTAAGATGGCACGTACTTTTGAACTTCCGGAGGATGAGGATCTTGTGAAGTGCTTTGAGGGCTACAATCTTCTTACAGCTAAGAAGACAATCTATGCAGCCAACGTGGCAGAGGACGATCTTGCTGATGATGGAGCATCCAACCGGTATGTGCAGGCTGTTAGAGAAATTGCTGTGTCGGAAGGCTCTAAATGCTTTACGGTTTCTGCCAAGCTTGAGGAGGAACTGTCTGAATTAGATGAGGAGGAGAAGGCAATGTTCCTGTCAGATCTTGGAGTTGAATCTTCCGGTCTTGATAAGCTTGTTGCCGAGAGCTATGATCTGCTTGGTCTGATGTCATTCCTTACAGCCGGAGAGGACGAGTGCAGGGCGTGGACTATTAAGAAGGGAACCAAGGCACCTCAGGCAGCCGGTAAGATACATACCGATTTCGAGAGGGGCTTTATTAAGGCAGAGGTTGTGAATTACAAGGATCTGTTAGAGCAGGGTTCTCTTGCCGCAGCCAGAGAAAAAGGTCTGGTAGGTATGGAAGGTAAGGATTACGTGGTACAGGATGGCGATGTAATCCTGTTCCGGTTTAATGTATAAAGAAGGACGTGAATGTTATCATGCAGGATATCATGGATATCAAAGATATTGCATTCCCGAATCTGGGAATTTATCTTAGGAATGTGCCGAAGAGCTTCAGTATATTCGGGTTTCAAATAGCTCTGTACGGAGTTATTATCGGAATCGGTGTGTTGTGCGGTGTGCTGCTGGCAGCACATGTGGCAAAGAAAGAAAAGGTTGACCCTGATGTGATCTGGGATTTTGCAATCTATGCCATTGTTTTTTCCATTATAGGTGCAAGAGCTTATTACGTGGTCTTCCAATGGGATATGTATAAGGACAATCTGCTTGAGATATTGAATCTCAGGAATGGCGGTCTTGCTATATACGGTGGAGTGATAGCGGCTTTCATTACGCTATGGATCTACTGTAAGATTAAGAAGCAGAGTTTTCTGCAGATTGCGGATATCTGTGTGCCGGGTCTGGTATTGGGACAGGTGATCGGCCGTTGGGGAAATTTCACGAACAGAGAAGTATTTGGCGAATATTCAGATTCACTGCTGGCCATGTGTATTCCTATTGATGCGGTCAGGGGCGGAGATATCTCGGAGTCCATTGCGACACATATTATAGAAGGCACTAACTTTATTCAGGTACACCCTACTTTCCTATATGAAAGTCTGTGGAATCTGGCACTGCTTGCTATTATGCTGTGTTACAGAAAGCATAAGAAGTTTGAAGGAGAGCAGTGGCTTCTGTATCTGGGCGGTTACGGCCTGGGCAGAGCCTGGATCGAGGGAATCCGTACCGATACACTTTTTATCCCGCACACGACAATTGCCGTGTCTCAGGTACTGGCGATTGTGCTTTTCTGCTTCGCGGTAGTGGCAGACATCGTTGTCCGGATTCGTATGAAGAAAGTGAATTCCCCGCATGTTGCTATTTCTGAGGGAGAAGAAAAAGAAGAGTAGAGTAGAGGCAAAGAACACCTGACTTATATGGCGAAAAAATGATAAATATTTAGAAAATCCGTGCATTTGATGCATGGATTTTTTTTTAAGTTTTTTTTAAGATTCTCTTTCTTTTTCCTTGCATTATGCTCCTTTTTAGTATAGAATTAGATTAAAAGTGGTGGAAAGTGGTGCGAAGTGGAACGAAGTGGTAGAATTTAACCGGAATTCTACATCACACAGCTTTCCGTGGCAGACCGCTTGGATGTATGAAGTGTATAGATGGTAGTAAACACTGCTGACATGCACTTGAGGCAGGTGATTGCGTATGTTTATGGGAGAATACAATCACACAATCGATGCAAAAGGCAGGCTGATCGTCCCCTCTAAGTTCAGGGAAACCCTGGGAGATACCTTTGTGGTAACGAAGGGATTAGATGGCTGTCTGTTTGTATATGATAATGAAGAGTGGGGTATTTTCGAAGAGAAACTGAAATCACTGCCGATTACAAATAAAGAGGCCAGACAGTTCGTCAGATTTTTCCTGGCGGGTGCGGCAGAAGTAGAAGTGGATAAACAGGGACGAATACTGGTTCCGAATGTACTGAGAGAATTTGCGGAATTGAATAAAGATGTAGTGCTCATCGGCGTGGCCAGCAGGATCGAAATCTGGAGTAAAGAACGGTTTGAAGGCATGACTGCTTATGAGGACATGGATGAAATAGCGGAGCATATGGCAGAACTTGGATTAGGAATTTAATATATGGAATTTAAACATACGTCAGTTCTTTTAGAGGAAACAATTGATAATCTGCATATAAAACCGAATGGTATCTATGTGGATGGAACATTGGGTGGCGGTGGACATTCCTATCAAATCGCTTCCCGCTTAACCGGTGCAGGCAGACTGATCGGGATAGATCAGGATGGTGATGCCATTGAAGCGGCCGGTAGGAGGCTGGAGCCATTTGCAGACAGAATCACACTGATACGCAATAATTACTGCAATGCAAGGGAAGCACTGAAGCAGATCGGTATTGACAAGGTAGACGGTATTGTACTTGATTTGGGAGTTTCTTCTTTTCAGCTTGATAATGTGGAGAGAGGATTCTCCTATAAATATGATACAGCGCTGGATATGAGAATGGATACGAGGCAGTCTCTGAGTGCGAAGGAAATTGTGAATGAATATTCCGAAATGGAATTGTTCCGGGTTATCAAAGATTATGGAGAAGAGCAATTTGCGAAAAACATCGCAAAGCATATCGTGAATGCCAGAAAGGACAAGCCTATTGAAACCACAGGAGAGCTGAATGAAATCATCAAGGCAGCTATTCCTGCTAAAATGCGGGCAAACGGAGGACATCCTTCCAAGAAAACCTTTCAGGCAATCAGAATAGAGTGCAACAGAGAACTGGAAGTGTTAAGAGATTCTCTGGATGATTTGATCGATATGCTAAATCCGGAAGGACGAATTTGTATAATTACCTTTCATTCTCTGGAAGACAGAATTGTGAAATCAGCTTTTCGTAAGAATGAGAATCCGTGTACCTGTCCGCCGGATTTTCCGGTATGCGTATGTGGACAAGTATCGAAAGGAAGGGTAGTTTCCAGAAAGCCGATTTTACCGTCGGAGGAAGAGACAGCAGCCAACAAGAGATCGAAGAGTGCAAAGCTAAGAGTATTTGAGAGAACATAAAACTCGTAGGAAGGGTATTGGGAAATGGCATCATCACAAAGAAACGGACAAGCAAGAACAACGAACAGAAGCCGCACGACAAACAGCCGTGGGCAGTATTATGTACAGGGAAACGTTGTCAGAAAATTAGATGTCACAAGAGAGATTGAAAGACAGCCACAGAAGAGAGTCAGCAATACGGCACGCAAGAATAGAGAAAAGGCAAGACATATGAATGCCGGATATGTGGCTTTTTTGTGCATGGCGCTGATTGCCACGGGCATTATTCTGGTCAATTATATTGGGTTACAGTCAGATATTACAAATAGTGTGCAGCATATTTCTGTGCTGGAGAGTGAACTCAATGATTTAAAGCTTGCAAATGATGAGGAATATAGTAGAATAACAAGTAGTGTGGATTTGGAAGAAATTAAGCGGATTGCGATACAGGAACTGGGAATGCAGTATGCT
The DNA here is from genome assembly GCA_022781395.1 of Lachnospiraceae bacterium. Lineage (GTDB taxonomy): Bacteria > Bacillota > Clostridia > Lachnospirales > Lachnospiraceae > UBA3282. The sequence goes on from JALETS010000089.1 coordinate 4,465, forward strand.
GAGGAGGGACAGGTTGTTACCTTTGCCAGTGAGAACAGCGATTATGTAAAACAGATGGCCGACATTCCGCAATAGCAACGTTCTTCCGTATAACAGGTAAGGAGAAAAGTGATTATTTGAGCAATCAGGGTAGGAAAAATGCTGTAAATAGATTTACGGTAAAAATGCAAAAAAAGCTGTTGTTATTATACCTGATCATATTAGCAGCTTTCATAGGATTAAGTGCACGTTTGATTCTGATCAACAGAGATAACGGAGAAGACTATAAAAAACAGGTATTGTCGCAGCAGGAATATGATTCCACGACAATACCTTTTAAACGTGGAACAATAACCGATGCCAATGGCACGGTTCTTGCAGCCAGCAATAAAGTATATAATGTTATTCTGGACACAAAGCTTTTGCTGCAGAAGGAAGAATATTTGGAGCCTACTTTAACTGCACTGAAAAAATGCTTTGGTATTGATACCAATGCCGTAAGAAGCTATATCGCGGAGCATCCTACATCTTCCTATTATGTCATGGCCAAGCGTGTGGAATATGATAAGATGAATGCTTTTCAGGAAATGAGGAATGACCCTGAAACAAACGGTAATATCCGGGGTGTTTGGTTTGAGGATGAGTATAAGAGAGAATATCCTAACGGTTCTCTTGCCTGTGATGTAATCGGTTTTACGACCAATGACAATGTGGGAACCTATGGACTGGAGGAATATTATAATGATGTTCTGTGCGGAACCAACGGAAGAGAGTACGGATATCTGAATGATGATTCTACATTGGAGAGAACAACCATTGCAGCGGTAGACGGTTATAATATCCAGACAACCATTGACGCCAATATTCAGAGTATCGTAGAGAAATATCTGAAGGAATATAATGAGGAGTATAAGGATAATTATCATCCGGGAAATGGGGCAGAGAATATCGGCTGTATTATTATGGAAGTCGATACAGGTAATATTCTTGCTATGGCCAGTTATCCCTATTATGATCTAAACGACACAAGAAATACCGACAACCTGATCGGTATGCCGCTTCTGGATGAAAAGGGAAAGAAAACGGGAGAATATGTCACTCAGGAAGCGATAGATGTCATGGATGATGAGACAATGTACCAGCATCTGAACGCTCTTTGGAAGAATTACTGTATTGTTGATGCTTATGAGCCGGGATCGGTAGCCAAGCCTTTTACGGTTGCTGCTGCGTTGGAAAGCGGTTCTATCAAAGGTAATGAGCATTATTATTGTGAGGGAAAGCTTCACGTAGGAGACTATGATATTAAGTGCCATCAGATTTACGGAGACGGTGATCTGTCCGTGCAGGAAGGTATTGAGCGGTCCTGTAACGTGGTACTGATGGATGTGGCATTTGCAATGGGAAAAGATACCTTTGTTAACTATCAGCATCTGTTTGGATTCGGTTTAAAGACAAACATTGATCTGGCGGGAGAAGCCCGTACTGCCAGTATGGTATACAATCAAAATACAATCGGTATTACAGAGCTGGCAACGAACTCTTTTGGACAGGGATTTAATGCAACCATGATCCAGATGATTACAGGATTCTGTTCTCTGATCAATGGCGGCTATTATTATGAACCGCATGTAGTCGGGAAGATTATGACGGCGGATGGTGCCACTATAGAGAATGTAGAGCCGAGAGTGCTGAAACAGACGATATCCCAGTCTACCAGTGAGACGATCATAGAATTCTGTAATACGGTTGTAACGGGTGAGCATGGTACCGGTAAGACTGCAAGACCGGCAGGCTATATGATCGGCGGTAAGACCGGTACGGCAGAGACACTGCCCCGTAAAAATGGACAGTATGTGGTATCCTTTATGGGTTATGCTCCGGCAGATGACCCGCAGATTGCGATTTATGTTGTGGTAGACAGACCGAATGTTCAGTATCAGGACGATGCCAAGCATGCCACCAGAATTGTCAGGAAAATTCTTACGGAAGTTTTGCCCTATATGAATATATTTATGACAGAAGAACTCAGTGATGAGGAACGAGAAGAGCTGGAGGCTTTGAAGATCCAATTCAGAACACCACAGAATCCGGACGAAGAGGAACCGCAGATAGATGAAAACGGCAATTCTATTGCGCCTGAGGAAGCGGAAGAAGATGGAACCGGACAGGGAGAAGACGGAGACTCTGAGAAAGATGAGGGAACTGATTCGGAAAACAAGGTGGATACTGAAGTTTGGAAGACATTCCCTATTGATCCGGTTACCGGATATGCACAGGACCCGAATACCGGTTATCTGATCGATCCGAATACCGGTAGTGTAGTCAGCGGTGGAAGCCTGTTAGGCGAAGAAGAGGAAGGCGAAGAAGATACTCCGGAAGAAACGAAGGAAGACACAGAATAGGCATATTTAAGAATAACCTCATAAAAAGGGTAATAAATTATATTAATACCTTTTTGCGGGGTTATCTTTATGAAGGAGGAAAAATCCTATTTACATAAAACATATCATAGAAATAAGACGGTTGTTGTCTTCTTCATGTGTCTTGCAATTTTTATTGGATTGATCGGCAGACTGTCTTATCTGATGGTTTTCCGGTCGGAATATTATACTCAGAAGGCCAAGGAACTTCATGAGAGGGAAAGAAGTATTAAAGCAGCAAGAGGACGCATCATAGATGCCAACGGTAAGGTCCTGGCAGACAATAAGACAGTATGTACGATTTCCGTGATCCATAACCAGATTACGGACCCGGAGAGGGTCATTGATGTATTGTGCAGAGAGCTGGAGCTTTCAGAGGAGTATGTGAGAAAAAGAGTGGAGAAATATTCCTCCATTGAAAAGATTAAGAGTAATGTGGATAAGAATATAGGAGATGCCATCCGGGAATATGACCTGGATGGTGTGAAGGTGGATGAAGATTATAAGCGATATTACCCTTATGATTCCCTTGCCTCTAAGGTGCTTGGGTTTACAGGAGGAGATAACCAGGGAATTATTGGACTGGAAGTTATCTATGAGGAATATTTACAGGGCGAAGCGGGAACAATCCTGACGGTGACTGATGCCAAAGGCGTGGAAGTGGATAAAGCCGGAGAGGAAAGAATAGAACCGGTAAACGGTCAGGATCTGTATGTCAGCCTGGATATGAACATACAAAGCTATGCCACCCAGTTAGCCTTGCAGACGATGGAGACGAAAGGGGCCGATAGTGTTTCAATTCTTGTGATGAATCCGCAGAACGGTGAGATACTGGCCATGGTAAATGTTCCGGAATTTGATCTGAACGATCCCTATACACTGCCGGAAGATGTGGAAAGTGAAGGCTTAAGTGAAGAGAAGAGGCAGGAACAGCTTAACGGAATGTGGCGTAATGGCTGCATTAACGATACCTATGAGCCGGGTTCCACTTTTAAGATCATTACCGCAGCCGCAGGGCTGGAATCCGGGGCAGTCAAGACCACTGATACTTTTAATTGTCCGGGTTATATTATGGTAGAGGACCGCAAGATACGATGCCACAAGGTAGGAGGGCACGGAGCGGAAGATTTCGTGCAGGGTACTATGAATTCCTGTAATCCGGTCTTTATTACAGTAGGGATGCGGATTGGCGTAGACCGGTTTTATTCCTGTTTCAGGCAGTTCGGGCTGTTAGATAAGACCGGCATCGATCTGCCCGGAGAGGCAGGAACTATTATGCATCAGAAAGAGAATATTGGACCGGTGGAGCTTGCAACGATTTCCTTTGGTCAGTCCTTCCAGATTACGCCGATTCAATTGGCAACGACGGCCTCTTCCATTATCAATGGTGGAAGACGTGTGACCCCTCATTTTGGGGTCAGGGTGGCAGATGGCGATGGCTCGAACAGTCATAGTTTTGAGTATCCTGTCAGAGAAAATGTGGTCTCTAAAGAGACTTCTGAAACCATGCGGTATATATTGGAACAGGTGGTAGCGGAAGGAAGTGGCAGGAACGGCGCTGTGGAGGGATATCGGATTGGCGGCAAGACTGCGACCAGTCAGACACTTCCCCGTGGAAGCGGCAAATATATAGCTTCATTTCTTGGTTTTGCGCCGGCAGATGATCCGCAGGTTCTGGCTATTGCCATTATCAATCATCCCCAGGGAACCTATTACGGAGGGCAGATTGCGGCGCCGGTGATACGACAGCTTTTTGAGAATATTCTTCCATATTTGGAGAAGATGAAGTATAATAGGACATGAAGTTTAACTAGGGCATTTGAAGAACAATACCCAAGTTAAACTAAATCATGTCCGCAAGAACAGCTTTGCTGTTCTTGAAATAGAAGGGCTGTTCTTGAAATAGAGTGTGTGGAGAGAGTTATGAATTCAACGATTTTAATGTCAGTTTTGATATCTTTTGCGATCAGTGTGGTTTTGGGGCCGGTGGTAATCCCGTTTCTGAAGCGGTTGAAAGTAGGGCAGACGGTCAGGGATGAGGGGCCGGAAAGTCATTTGAAGAAGAACGGAACCCCTACCATGGGAGGTATCCTGATACTTTTCAGCGTGGTAGTGACTTCTCTCTTTTTTGTAAAGGATTATCCGAAGATTATTCCTATTTTGTTTTTGACGATGGGCTTTGGACTGATTGGTTTTCTGGATGATTATATTAAAGTGGTGTTGAAACGTTCCATGGGACTTCATGCGTGGCAGAAGTTTGGATTACAGATTGTTGTAACGGGGATATTTGCCTATTATCTGCTGAATTACACAGATGTTTCTCTGGCGATGAAAGTTCCTTTTATGGATGGTGTTTATCTGGATTTTGGATGGTTTAACATTCCCCTTTTGTTTTTTATTGTGATCGGAACAGTTAATGGAACGAATTTTACGGATGGACTGGACGGCCTGGCAAGTTCTGTCACTGTTCTGGTAGCTACATTTTTTACGGTAGTGGCAATCGGTACGAATAGTGGGATTGAACCGATTACCTGTGCGGTAGTGGGTGCTTTGTTGGGATTTCTTCTGTTTAACGTGCATCCTGCCAGTGTATTTATGGGGGATACCGGTTCTCTGGCTTTGGGAGGATTTGTGGCTGCCACAGCTTATGTGATGCAGATGCCGTTATTCATTGTGATTGTTGGATTTATTTACATGATAGAGGTTATTTCCGTTATTATGCAGGTTACTTATTTCAGAGCTACCGGCGGTAAGAGGATCTTTAAAATGGCGCCTATCCACCATCATTTTGAGCTGTGTGGCTGGTCGGAGACAAGAGTAGTAGCCGTATTTTCTATTGTAACCGCATTGCTGTGTCTGATGGCATTGATGGGAATTTAATTTATGTGTGGCAGTTTGAGTTGTTTGTAAGTATCATGGCCTGTCAGATGCAGGCAATATGATTAAGATAGAGAGGCAGATAGCAATGGATTTACAAGGTAAAAAAGTATTGGTAGTAGGTTCCGGTATCAGCGGTATCGGAGCAGTAGAAGCGCTAAACAGGGCAGGAGCAGAAGCAATTTTGTTTGATTCTAATGAGAAACTGACAACACAAGAGGTTGCTGCCAAACTGCCTGAAGGCGTTAAAGCGCAGATTGTAATAGGCACTCTGCCTGCAGAGGATGAGAAGCGCGTAGAACTGGTTGTACTGAGCCCCGGCGTTCCTACAGATACAGAGTTTGTGGAAGGTTTTCGAAACAGAGGAATCGGAATCTGGGGAGAAATTGAATTGGCATATGAGCTTGGCCGTGGCAGGGTGATTGGTATAACCGGCACCAATGGCAAGACTACCACAACGACTCTGGTAGGCGAAATCATGTCGGCCTTCTGTGAGGATGTAGATGTGGTCGGAAACATTGGCAATCCTTACACACTGACTGCTTTGGATGCTACAGATACTACTGTAACAGTGGCGGAGATCAGCAGCTTCCAGCTTGAGACGATTGAGCAGTTTAAGCCCGATGTGTCCGCAATCCTGAATATCACACCGGATCATCTGAACAGACATCATACCATGGATAATTATGTGGCGGTGAAAGAAGCAATTACCCGCAACCAGACAAAAGAACAGGTATGTGTGCTGAATTACGAGAATGAATATACCCGTGCTTTTGGCGACAACTGCCCAGCCCGTGTAGTATGGTTTTCTTCTGTACGTAAGTTAGAGGAAGGCTTTTATCAGGAAGGGGAGGAAATCTATCAGGCTTCAGATGGTAAGATAACCCATATCATGAATATCCATGATATGAATCTGGTAGGTACCTGCAATGTGGAGAATGTCATGGCAGCCATTGCCATTACCCGAGCCATGGGAGTACCTATGGAGACGATTCTCTCTGTGGTGCGCCGATTTAAGGCCGTGGAGCACAGAATAGAGTTTGTTGCAACCAAGAAGGGTGTGGATTATTACAATGATTCCAAGGGAACGAATCCGGATGCGGCAATTCAGGGAATCAAGGCAATGAGTAAACCTACTATTCTGATTGGTGGCGGTTATGATAAGCAGAGTGAATATGATGAGTGGATTGAGGCCTTTGACGGAAAAGTAAAATGTTTTGTGCTGATCGGGCAGACGAGAGAAAAGATTGCCGAATGTGCGAAAAAGCATGGAATTGATAATATCATTTTGGCAGATACTTTTGAAGAGGCTCTGGATATCTGTACAAAGAATGCGGTAAGCGGGGATGCGGTATTGCTTTCTCCGGCTTGTGCAAGCTGGGGAATGTTCCCCAATTATGAAGTACGTGGCAAGATGTTTAAAGAGTATGTCAACAAGCTGGAGGATTAAGGATAGGTGGCACAGCGAAACAATTCCCGCAGAGGACAACAGAATAGGAATAATTTCATGGATTATAGTCTGCTGTTTATTGTGCTGTTTCTACTGGGATTTGGATTGATCATGGTGTATTCCACCAGCTCTTATGAGGCAAATCTGGATTTCGGGGATTCTACATATTATTTAAAGAAGCAGTTATTTGCTTCCATATTGGGATTGATTGCCATGATATTGGTGGCTAATATTCCTTATCATTTCTGGGAACGGTTTGCGGTAATCGGTTATGTGGTATCGGCAGTGCTGATTCTTATGATCATTCCTTTTGGATATGAGGCGGGCGGTGCCAAGAGATGGTTGTACATAGGTCCTATTTCCTTGCAACCTGCAGAGGTGGCAAAGCTTGGAATGATTCTGTTTCTGGCGAGTATGATCAATACGATGGGCAAACAGATACGGGGCAGGAAGGGCTTCTGGATGGTTTTGTTAACACCGGCGCCTATTGCTCTTATGATCTGGAAAATTACGAATAATATGAGTTCAGCAATTATTGTTATGGGAATTGCGGTGCTGATGTTGTTTGTATCTTCACCGGAGTACAAGAGGTTTATTATTCTTGGGCTCCTGACCCTTGCCGGTGCCGCAATCATTGTTTTTGCGATTGTACAGATGGCAGCTAACTCGACAGATTCTTTGAATTTCCGTGGCGAGCGAATTTTAGCATGGCTTGATCCGTCGGCTTATGCCAGCGGAAAAGGATTCCAGACCTTACAGGCACTTTATGCGATAGGCTCGGGTGGTGTATTAGGTAAGGGACTCGGGCAGAGTATGCAGAAGCTGGGATTCCTTCCGGAAGCGCAGAATGACATGATATTTTCCATTATTTGTGAGGAACTGGGATTATTCGGCGGAATTGCCGTTATCGTCATGTTTATTCTTCTGATCTGGCGTTTTATGATCATTGCCAATAATGCTCCCGATTTGTTTGGAGCGCTTCTGGTAGTTGGCGTAATGGGACATATTGCCATTCAGGTGATTTTAAATATTGCGGTTGTTACCAATACGATTCCGAATACCGGTATTTCTTTACCGTTTATCAGCTACGGAGGCTCATCGGCCATGTTCCTTTTGATAGAGATCGGGCTGGTTTTAAGTGTGGCTAAGGGCATTCGGTTAAAAGATTTATAGAGACAAGATAACTTTTGTTATAAAAACCATATAGATAGAATAGGTCATATTTTAATTTGAGGTAAGTATATGGACGCTATTCGTATCTATGGTGGTAAATGTCTGGATGGACAGACTGGGATACAAGGGTCAAAAAACGCATCCCTGCCGGTTCTGGCAGCGACGCTTCTGATAAAAGGTACTTGTGAAATAGAGAATTGTCCGGAGATTTCAGATGTATACCATATGCTGAGATTATTGGAAAGTCTGGGCTGCAGAGTGATGAGGGAAGGAACGCTTGTGCGGGTGAACACGGAGCATTTGTCGGAAGGTGATATGCCGGCAGATTCCGTTGGCGTGATGCGTTCCTCTATTATGCTTTTAGGTGCACTGCTTGCCAGAGTGGGCAGTGTGGACATGGATTATCCGGGAGGATGTGTGATCGGAGCAAGACCGATTAATCTTCATTTACAGTCTTTGCGTAAAATGGGAGTTGCGATAGAGGAGAGAGAAGGCGGGTTTTCCGCCCGGGCAAGCCGGCTGAAGGGAGCGGTTCACCAATTGCCTTTGATCAGTGTGGGTGTTACAGAGAATCTGATCCTGGCGGCAGTGCTGGCAGAGGGCACGACAGTTATTGAGCCGGCAGCCAGAGAGCCGGAAATACAGACCTTGTGTGAGTTCCTAAAGCAGGCAGGAGCGGATATTGTAGGGATTGGTTCGGACAGATTGACGATTCATGGAGTAGACAGATTGTTTCCTGTTCATTTCAGGATTCCGGCAGACCGGATTGTGGCAGGTACTTATCTGACTGCATGCATGTGTGCAGGAGGGCGGATTTTTCTGCAGGATGCACCGTGCCATCATATGGCAAGTGTACTCTCCAAGGCAGCGGAAATGGGTGCAGAGCTTAGCTGTGAACCGGATGGAATGCTGGTAATGTGTAGGGCAAAGCCTGCCGGATGTGAAAGATTATGTACCGGCTGTTATCCTGATTTTCCCACTGACCTGCAATCTCTTTTTATGGTGGCTATGGCAGTGTCGGGCAGAGCCGGACAAATAGAAGAGACGGTTTTTGAAAACAGGTTCCGTATTGTGCCTGAACTTGTTAAGATGGGCGCGGATATTACAGTTATGGGTAACCGGGCATATATTGGAAGTACGCAAAGGCTGCAAGGTGCCATTGTACAAGCGGAGGAATTGCGAGGCGGTGCGGCACTGACAGTAGCTGCTCTTGCGGCAGATGGAACAAGTATTGTAACAAACCGTCACTATATAGACAGGGGATATGAGGATATCGTATCCGATTTGCGGGAATTGGGTGCAGAGGTTGAACTGGCCTGACAACGCATAAGACAGTAAGAGGTTTTTGGATGAGCAGTAAGAAAACGGTTAAAAAAGTAAAAAAGAAGAATCCCAATCTAAGACTGGTCAAAAATGAGACAATTTTCCCGGAGAAGAGCAGGGCGAAAAGCGGAAATAAGATCGAAAAGGTGAGATTCGGCAAATCCAAACGTATGGTCATCCTGTTAAGCATGCTGGCACTTCTCCTGATCAGTCTCATTGGCGCCTATATCTATATTGTCAATAATTATACGGTCACAACAGTGCATGTGGAAGGTAATATCCATTATACCAACGAAGAAATCATGGAGATGGTTATGGGAGGCAGATACGGTAACAATTCGCTTTTCCTGTCGCTAAAGTACAGGGATAAGGGAATTGATGATGTCCCTTTTATTGAGACCATGGATGTTACCATTGAGGCGAAGGATACCATACGGATCACGGTATATGAGAAGGCTCTTGCAGGGTATGTTTCTTATCTGGGGCGATATGTTTATTTTGATAAGGATGGGATTGTGGTGGAAACCTCAGAGGATGAGACCCAGGGGATTCCGCAGGTAACAGGTCTTAAGTTTGACCATGTGATCTTACATGAGCCTCTTCCGGTAGAGAAACCGGAGGTGTTTGAGGAAGTCCTCAATATCACACAACAGTTGGATAAATATAATCTGTCGGCAGACAAGATTTATTTTGATACAGACTATCAGGTGACTTTGATCTTTGGAGATGCAAGGATTGCGCTGGGAGACAGCAGGGATATCGATGAGAAGATTATGAAGCTGCAGTATATTCTGCCGGATCTGGTTGGCAAGAGCGGTACATTGGATATGCGTGAATACAGTGAAGATACCAAATCTTATAGTTTTGAACGGGATTAAATTAGGAAAATAAATACAAAATGCAAAAAATGGGTTGCGAATTTGGAAAAATAATTATATGATAAGCTATATGAGTTTATGTGGAAATAGGAGGAGGAATCACCTTGCTAGAGATTAAGTCAAATGATGCTGAGTCTGCAGCCAAGATTATCGTAGTCGGTGTAGGCGGTGCAGGCAATAATGCTGTAAATAGAATGATAGATGAAGAAATAGACGGTGTTGAGTTTATTGGTATTAATACGGACAAGCAGGCCCTGCAGTTATGCAAGGCACCAACGTTGTTACAGATTGGTGAGAAGCTGACCAAGGGACTGGGAGCAGGTGCCAAGCCTGAGATCGGTGAGAAAGCAGCGGAGGAAAGCTCGGAAGAAGTAGCAGCAGCCTTGAAAGGTGCAGATATGGTATTTGTTACCTGCGGTATGGGCGGTGGTACCGGTACCGGTGCAGCTCCTGTTGTGGCTAAACTGGCCAAGGATATGGGTATCCTGACGGTAGGTGTTGTAACAAAGCCTTTCCGCTTTGAAGCAAAGGCACGTATGACCAATGCGATTGCCGGTATTGAGAAGATCAAAGACAATGTAGATACTCTGATCGTGATTCCCAATGATAAATTATTAGAGATTGTAGACAGACGGACTACTATGCCGGATGCACTTAAGAAAGCAGACGAGGTACTCCAGCAGGCAGTTCAGGGTATTACAGACCTGATTAATGTACCTTCCGTAATCAATCTGGATTTTGCGGACGTACAGACCGTTATGAAGGACAAGGGTATTGCCCATATTGGTATCGGTTCAGGTAAAGGTGATGATAAAGCCAGTGAGGCAGTTAAGATGGCTGTGGAGAGTCCGCTTTTGGAGACTACCATTTCCGGAGCGACTCATGTTATTATCAATGTATCGGGAGATATTTCTCTGGCAGATGCTTCCGATGCAGCAAGCTATGTACAGGAGCTTACCGGTGATGATGTGAATATTATCTTTGGTGCAATGTACGATGCAAGTATGGCAGATACCTGTAACATTACCATTATTGCAACAGGTATTGAAGAGAAGGCGGCAAGACAGGGCGGTCTTGGCTTTAAGAGTGGATACATAACACCTACTTCTCTTCAGGGAAAACCCTCAATGGGAACAGGAGCAGGACTTGGCAATTTCAATACGGCTAATCCGGGATTGAAACAGCCGGTTACGGCAGCCTCAACAGCCGGACATCCTGCCGGACAGACACCGCTTAAGCCGATTTCCGGAATTAACAGAACAACAGATATTAAGAGTTCGGTAGAAGAGAAATCCTTGAAGATTCCGGATTTCCTTAGAAGTAAATAGAAGATGAAAGAGTATGCCACAGGAGAGAATCCTGTGGCTTTTTGTTATTATCTGTATTTAAAAATAATGAAACAACTCCCTGATTACGACAGAATATTTATCCTGTATTTTCTATAATAGAACCGAAGCACGGAGGTGAAATGTGTATTACAAATTATATATTGACAGTGTTTTTCTCCTGCAACTGACAAGCAATGTGTACTTATTGTCTCTGGCAGGGCTGATTCTTGGATGTACTGCCACGCATAAAAGAATCTGGCTTGGGGCAATAGCGGGAGCGGGAATTAGCTGTATGGCAATGGTTATACCAATCGGTACATTGGGAAGCCGTTTATTAATAAGTGCCATACCTGTCAGTATGGGTATGCTGTGTATTACTTACAGAGAACATAGCGGAAGGAAGCTGATTCATAGTAGTCTTGTGATGGCTGGCTGTGGATTTTTTTTGGGCAGTATCATGATATGGATTATGAACCGCATGAGAAGTATTCTGAAGGGAAGAAACAGTCTGTTCATAACGCTTGTGATAGGCTGTCTTGCATATGTTATCTGTTATAAAGTGATTCGATGGATGCAGGCCAAAAGAGCTGACTGCCTGGCAATGGTATGGGTTTATGTGCCGGATTTGAAACAGGAGATCAGGATCAAAGCACTGGTAGATACAGGAAATCATTTGACAGAGCCTGTTCATGGAGAGCCGGTCAGTGTGATCAGTAGGAAAATGGCACGAAATATGTCATCCTGCTTTAACCCGGAGAAATATCATGCCGTTCCATATCAGAGTGTGGGGAAAGACAAGGGTATCCTGAATGCCTATGAGCTCCCTGTGATAACCATTGAAAATCATGGAAAACAGCTAAGAAAAGAGCATGTTATTGTTGCGATTTGTAATGCAGGAATATCTGAAGACAGTAGATATCAGATGATACTTCATCCCCGGTTATTAGAAAGCTAGGAGGAAGTAAAATGGTTTTAAAAGTGGCAATCCCCGGGAAAATTCAGTTTAAAATGGTGCATAAGGACACGAGGTTCCTTATGAATAGTCAGGGGGATATACATTACATAGGAGGGGCAGAGGTATTACCGCCCCCACTGGAGAGTGAGAAAGAAAATGAGATTATCAGTGATCTTGGTACGGAATATGCAGATGAGGCGAAGTCTATTCTGATAGAACATAATTTGAGACTGGTAGTATATATTGCAAAGAAATTCGACAATACAGGAGTGGGAGTGGAGGATCTGATCTCAATCGGGACGATTGGACTGATTAAATCCATTAATACCTTTAATCCTGAGAAAAATATAAAGCTGGCAACTTATGCATCACGTTGTATTGAGAATGAAATCTTAATGTATTTAAGAAGAAACAGCAAGCACAAGATGGAGGTGTCTATTGATGAGCCTCTTAATGTGGATTGGGACGGTAATGAACTTCTTCTGTCCGATATTTTGGGAACAGATGAGGACGTAATCTATAAGGATCTGGAAAATGAGGTGGAGCGCAAGCTTCTTGTCAAGGCGATTGCAAAGCTTTCCGAGAGGGAACAGACCATTATAAGACTGCGGTTTGGCTTGGGTAATCCGGATGGCAAGGAATTAACCCAGAAGGAGGTAGCTGAGATGCTGGGTATTTCACAGTCTTATATTTCCAGATTAGAAAAGAAAATAATGCGACGACTTAAAAAGGAGATGAGCAAAGAGAATTGATTTTTATAGCATTGTACCATATAATGTAGATAAATAAGCATACACTTTCTGTAAAATTTTGAAAGATATTCACAAAATATTGTGCAAAATGCATTATACATGTGAGGGCGAATGAAAAAAATAATTTTGATTGTCGATGATGACAGGTTAACATTATCAACAGCACAAAATTTATTGGGAGATAAGTATAAGGTTGTAGCTGTCAATTCGGCTAAACAGGCGTACAAATATTTGGACAGATATACACCGGATCTGATTCTTTTGGATATTAATATGCCGGAGATCAGTGGCTTTGAATTTATGAAGACATTACAGGCAGATACCCATTGGTGTAAAATACCTGTTATCTTTCTGACCGCGGATCGCAGTTCGGAAACAGAAGTAGAATGTTTTCGTATGGGAGCATACGATTTTATTTCAAAGCCGTTTGAACCACGGATTATGTTAAGCCGTATTGATAGTACTTTGGAGTTGGATGGATATCGTCGGGATCTCCAGCGCAGACTGGATGAGAAAACGAGAGAGATGGAGCGTATTACCATTCAGGCAATTATGACGGTTGCCAACACGGTAGATGCGAAGGACGATTACACCAAGGGGCATTCCGTGCGGGTTGCCGCTTATTCTGAGATATTGGCACAGCGGCTTGGATGGAGCGAGGAAGAAATACAGAATATATATTATGTTGCAATGCTGCATGATGTGGGTAAGATCGGTGTGCCGGATGCAGTGTTGAACAAACCCTTTAAGCTGACTGATCTGGAATTCCGTCTGATCAAGGGACATACCATAATGGGTGCGGAGATCCTGAAGGATTTTAAAATGTTCCCTAATGTAAATGTTGGTGCAAAATACCATCACGAACGTTATGACGGCAAGGGATATCCGGAGGGACTGAAGGGAGAGTCCATTCCGTTGATTGCGAGAGTGATCGGGCTTGTGGATGCTTATGATGCCATGACCAGCAATCGTGTATATCGCAGACGGCTCAGTGATGATATTGTCATGGAGGAACTGCGGAAAGGCAAAGGAACCCAGTGGGATCCGGAACTGGTGGACATTTTCCTGCAATTGATACAGGAAGGTGCACTGGAACAGGCATGGATGCCGGAAGATGAATTAGCAGCACCTATTTTCGGCAGTGAGAAAATATATGGAACTGTTATGGGTAATGAGAGTATCCTGGAGGCTTCCACAGATTATCTTACAGGCTTACTGAGCAAGCGGCAGGGAGAACATGAGATTTCTGCCAGCCTTCGGGTAAGAGGCGGATGTCTTATGATCATTGATCTGGATCACTTTAAGAGGATCAATGAGGATTATGGTCATCTGGCAGGTGATTATGCTCTGAAGCTGACTGCTGATGTATTGCGTGAAGTGTGCAATAAGGACACAGTATGCAGAACCGGCGGGGATGAATTCCTTTATTACATAGAAGGTGTGAAAAGCAGAGAGACTGCTGTTGCCAAAGTAAACGAAATACTGGATGCATTTGCAAGAAAGCAGGAAGAAGCAGATATATTAAAGGAAACACAATTATCTATCGGTATCAGTATGTCCGGTACGGATGGATACGAGTATGAGGAATTATACCGGCGGGCTGATAAAGCGTTGTATCATGTGAAACAGAATGAAAATGTGAGATATGGATTTTATCAGGGTACCGGATTGGTTCGCACACCGGAACAGTCTAAGTTTGATTTGGAGAGGGTAATCGATCTGATTCGGAACAGACAGGCATATAAGGGCGCTTTCCAGATTGATTATGGCGAATTTGAGCATATATATGATTTTGTGACTCATTTTTCACAGAGAAGCAATCAGGAAACACAGTTATTGCTGTTTACCTTGTTTTCTTCAGACGGCAGCGAGATCAAGCTGGAGCGGATGGAGATTGCCATGCAGTGCATGGAACAGGCAATCTGCAAGTCGCTGCGAGGTGTGGATGTGGGTACCAGATATAGCAGTTCCCAGTTCCTGGTTGTGCTGATGGGGACGGAGAAGGAAAACATTCATGTTGTGACGGATCGTATTGTGCAGAATTATTTTAAGCTGTACGGTGGTAAGGATATTACACTTACTTATGATATCGCAGATTTTCGCTAGATATGGGAACCGGGGTGAATGATCATCCCGGTTCTTCTTTCGTATAGCAGGAAATGGACGTATGAGGCTATGCAGTAAGATAAGTTCGCATTGTTTTGAGCGCGTTCTTTTCCAACCGTGATACCTGGGCCTGGGAAATGCCGATTTTATCGGCAACTTCCATCTGGGTTTTTCCTTCAAAAAAACGCAGGGTAATGATTTCATTTTCCCGGGCACTCAGTTTTTTCATGGCTTCACTTAAGGAAATATGCTCTACCCAGAGCTCCTCGCGGTTCTTTTTATCGCTGATCTGATCCATTACATAGAGGGTATCTCCTCCATCGGTATAAACAGGCTCGTAAAGACTCATGGGACTTTGGATAGCATCCAGTGCATAAACAATATCCTCTTTGGAAACACCGATTTCTGTAGCGATCTCTGTTACGGTAGGTTCTTTGGAATTTCTTCGGGTCAGCTGTTCTTTGGCATTGATTGCTTTGTAAGCGGTATCCTTTAAGGAACGCGATACACGGATGCTGCTGGCATCACGCAGATAACGGCGGATCTCCCCGACAATCATCGGAACTGCATAAGTGGAAAATTTTACATTTAAGGAGCTGTCAAAGTTATCGATTGCTTTAATAAGACCGATACAACCGATCTGGAAGAGGTCATCCACATTTTCGTTGCTGGAATGAAAACGTTTGATAACACTTAAAACGAGGCGGAGATTACCGTTGATATATTCTCTGCGTGCGGCGGTATCGCCGTCACTGATACGTTTGAAAAGTTCTTCCTTTTCCGCATTTTTCAGAAGTGGAAGTTTGGAGGTGTTAACACCGCAGATTTCTACTTTACCCTGTATCATAGATTTACCAGCCTTTCGTATTTTTGATAAATTACCTTTCTAACAAGGATGTACGATTAAGCCGGAATTATTCATGAAATCTTAAGGAAAAATCTTTGCTTATTATTTTACAAAATGAAAGTTTTTTGATACATTAGTAAAAGAATACGAGCATAGATAAAATATAGAAACGTAACGAGGTGAGATACGTATGATATGTGCAAAGTGTGGTGCCCGCATATTGGACACGGATCAGTTTTGTCCGGAGTGTGGCGCCAAGGTAATAAGAGAGAGAAGATGTCCGGATTGCGGCGTGGTTCTTCGTGAAGGAACGAAATTCTGCCATAAATGCGGCAGGCTGGTGGAGAATACGGGAAGCTCTTATCATAAAGCAGAGGAAACATTGGATATTCCGATTGACGCGATAGAGCGGACTATTGTAGCAGAAACCGAGGCTAAGGTCATCGCAGAACGTGGAGAAGAGGAAGTTCTTCATAAAAGACAGGTGGACAGACCAAGAGCTTCGCAAGGCAGCTCTGTAAAGCGGTCTCCGGAACCGCCTAAAAAGAAGAAAGCGGCTGTGGATGCACCGCCTAAGAAAAAGAGACCGGTCCGTCGGGAAGACGAGGACTGGGAGGATGATGAGGATGACGAGGAAGGCGTAGATGTCATTACGATCATGACAGCAGTAGTAGGCTGCGTGCTTCTGGTTGTAATAGCATTTTTGGCATACAACATGTATCGCCAGTATGTTCCCAAGGATTATGAGAAGGCACAGGAGCAGGAACTGGAAGAACAACAGGAAGGACAGGCGGAGGACTTGCCTGCAGATAATGGCGGCAATACTGTGTGTACACTGACGATTGTCAGTAATGTGAATGTGCGTGACAATCCCAGCACGGAAGGAACCAATGTGATCAAGGTAGCCAAAGCCGGGGAGACCTATGAATGTTATGGAAGTGTAGAAGACGGCAGCTGGTATGAGATCAGGCTGGAGGACGGTACTACGGGTTATGTTTTTAAAGATTATGTCATGATAGAAGAATAAGTAAAACAAGGAACCTTGTACGGGCAGATGCATATGATAATAAAAAGCCCGGAGAGGTTCCTATGTTATTTTCGGAATTAAAGAAAAAAGAAGTCATCAATATGAAAAACTGCCAGAAGCTTGGCAGAGTCCATGATTTTGAATTTGATGAGTGTACCGGACAGATCTTTAAACTGATTATTCCGGGAGATAATAAATGGTGCGGACTGCTCGGAAATGATACAGGTTATGTCATCTGCTATAAGGATATTAAGCAGATAGGACCGGATATTATTATTGTTGATATTTGCGTGTAAGATGTGAATCTTGCACGTAATTTTTGAATGTAGAAAAAGGGAGATTTATAGGATATAGTTTCCATAAAATAGTTGACATAAATATTGTCATCACATATAATAAATGTATCGGCTGAAAAAATTCGATGAGTAGATTTTAAGGAGGATATCCGAATGAAATGCCCATTTTGTGGTCATGAAAACACAAGAGTAATTGACAGCAGACCTGCTGAAGATAATAATTCAATCCGCAGAAGACGTGTATGTGATGAGTGTGATAAGCGTTTTACCACATATGAGAAGGTGGAGACGATACCGCTTATTATTATTAAGAAGGATAATAACAGAGAGACCTATGACAGATCTAAGATTGAAGCAGGTGTTTTACGGGCATGTCATAAGCGGCCAATCAGCGCGAATCAGATAAATCAGCTGGTGGATGAGGTGGAAACAGAAATCTTCAATATGGAAGAGAAGGAAATCCCCAGTCAGGTAATCGGTGAGCTTGTAATGAATAAGCTGAAGGATCTTGAAGCTGTTGCATATGTCAGGTTTGCATCGGTTTACAGGGAGTTTAAGGATATCAACACTTTCATGGACGAACTGAAGAAAGTACTGGATAAATAGGGTAAGCAGGGATAGAATATGACAGATCAGGAAAAAGAAATTGTGGCAAAAGCGAGTGTGCCGATGTCGATCGCGAACGGTTTTCGCTGGTTGTTTTTAGTGATTGCACTGTTACTGGTGTTGTTCCTTTTCTTTGGCAATAAGCTGTGGGAGGGAGCAGCTTGGTACGATGCATTTACAGCCAAGGCATATATCTTCTTGTTGTGGGATATTGCGTTAATGCTTTTGAGCAATGTTCTGCGGATTGTGTTTACGGCAAGATACAATAAGATTGTTAAGAAGCTGTAGGGTTAAGAAATCGACAAAATGTTCCGACATATTTAATAGCCGGGAGTCCGAGAATACTTTAACCGGTGCTTTGACAGCATATTATGATAGAAAGGTGGTGTAAGTTATGACAATAGGTGGCATTTGTGACTCTTTTCAGAACAGTTATGGTATGCAGAGAATTCCGTCTGTTGATGATGAGCAGCTGTTGAAATCAGCGAAACTTGATGAACAGTCCAAAGAAGTCGTATCACCTGAGAGAAGTGATAACTTATCAGCCACTGCAACAGAGCCTGAGCAGATTAACAGGGCGAGCCGTATTGCAGACCTTGAGAATTTATCTTTAAAGTTTAACAAGGAAGACAGTTTTGATTATATTGGTAATGACAGCAGTCTGGATAACCTGGATATGCAGAAAGCAATCTCTGATATGCGTAAGGATCAGGTACTGCAGGGATATCAGTATTTTGTGGGAAGTTCTCGCAATCTGTTTACCGGTCAGACTTCAGAAGACGGTGTCGTAATTTTGAAGAATAATCTATAGAAGTATCTTAGTGCAGATAGTTAGTGTAGATATTGAAAACCCCTTGCATAGTTGTAAGGGGTTTTGTTATGATATAGGAAATGTTTGGTCTAAATGGATATCAGTCCCCAAGTTTGCGGGCTTAAGAGAAAGGCGTGGGAATAACATGGCATTGCTGGAATGCTTTTATCCGGATCTGTATCTGGATTCCACATATGAGATCGATTTTGAGGCACTATACCGGAAGGGTTATCGTGGGATTATCTTTGATATTGATAATACGCTGGTTATGCATGGTGCACCGGCAGATGATAGAAGCATTGCCCTGTTTGAAAGATTAAGAGGGATTGGGTTTGACAGCATGCTTCTGTCCAACAATAAAGAACCAAGGGTCAAGATGTTCAGTGATGCGGTGAATTCCCGTTATATCTATAAGGCAGGAAAACCTTCCCCTAAAAATTACAGAAAAGCAATGGAAATCATGAAGACGACAGAAGAGACTACGCTGTTTGTGGGAGATCAGCTTTTTACGGATGTGTGGGGAGCAAAAAAGGCAGGTATTTTATCGATTCTGGTAAAACCCATCAATCCCAGGGAAGAGATTCAGATTGTGTTAAAGAGACGGCTGGAATGGATCGTGCTGTTTTTCTATAGAAGAGACCGGAAACGAAGTGCGCAATAGATGACGGTGCGAAAAGAGAAGAAAGGGTAAGCCAAAAGGTAGGAGAGGAAAGGTTATAACATGACAATAGATGGTAAGACAAGAACCTGCGGACTGATCGGTAATCCGGTGGAGCATACGCTGTCGCCGGTAATCCACAATACATTGGCAGATAGGTTGGGACACAATATGGTATATGTACCTTTTCTGGTGGAAGAAGACCGCGTGGAAGAGGCTGTGAAAGGCGCCTTTGCACTGAATCTGCTTGGTATGAATGTGACGGTTCCTTATAAGAGTGAGGTGATCGGCAGTCTGAAAGAGATAGATTCTCTGGCCGAGAAGATTGGAGCTGTGAATACTCTTGTCCGGACGGAAGGCGGCTATAAGGGCTACAATACCGATATGGAAGGATTATACCGCGCCATGGACAGCGAGGGGATCCGTATCCGGGGAGAAGAAATCATTCTTCTGGGAGCAGGAGGCGCGGCAAGGGCAGTAGCATATCTGTGTGCCTCCAAGGGAGCAGCGAAGGTGTACATGTTGAACCGTACGAAAGAAAAGGCTCAGACAGTATCCCGGGAAGTTAATCAGGCGATGGGCAGCGAAGTGATTGTTCCCATGATGTTGGAGGAGTATGGTTCCCTGCCTGACAGACAGTTTCTTGCAATCCAGGGAACTTCGGTGGGGCTTTCCCCCCATGTGGAGGATGTGGTCATTGCAGATCGGGAGTTCTATCAGAAGATCCATACAGGCTTTGATCTGATCTACAGCCCCTGGGAGACGAAATTTATGCATCTTGTCAAGGAAGGCGGCGGTAAGGCGTATAATGGACTTAAGATGTTACTGTATCAGGGAATCATAGCCTATGAATTATGGAATGATGTAAGCGTATCAGAAGAAGATGCCATGATTGTATATGACAGGATGAAAGAAAACTTTATATAAAAAAATGACGGACGGGAGTTATTACAGAAGATGGGAAATGTGATATTGATCGGATTTATGGGCTGCGGGAAGTCCACCGTTGGATTGAAACTGTCATATCGTCTCAGAAAATCAGTGACAGATACGGATAAAGAGATTGAGAAGGCCGAGCAAAGAAGTATATCGGATATTTTCAGTACAGACGGCGAAGCTTATTTTCGGGAGAAAGAGACGGAGTGCCTTAGAAAGCTTCTAAAGACCTCCGGCAATCAGATCATATCGACAGGCGGTGGTTTGCCGATGCGGGAAGAGAACAGAAAGCTTCTGCATCAGTTGGGACAGGTAGTTTATCTGCGGGCAAAGGCAGAGACAGTCTATGAGAGATTGAAGTATGATACATCCAGGCCTCTTTTGCAGGGGGAGCATCCACAGGAAAAGATCAGAAGTCTGATGGCACAGAGAGAACAGAACTATGTGGAAGCGTCGGATATTATCATAGATGTGGATGGCAAGGATTTCGAGCAGATCATCAGTGAGATAGAAAAGCTGATATGAATATAAAAATAAGACTAAAGTAAGGAACAGATACAATATTGGTTTATCTGTGAATGGAGGAAAGCATGAAATTACTTGTTATAAACGGACCAAATCTGAATTTTCTCGGCATACGTGAGAAAAGCGTGTACGGCACGCAGGACTATGATTACCTTCTTAAAATGATTGCCGATAAGGGAGAGAAGGAGAACTGCACGATTGAGATTTTCCAGAGTAACCATGAGGGTGCCATTATTGATCGTATTCAGGATTCTTATTTTGATGGCACGGAAGGTATTGTGATCAATCCGGGCGCATTTACCCATTACAGTTATGCGATCCGGGATGCCCTGGCAAGTATTACGGTGCCTAAAGTGGAAATTCATATTTCCGATATTACCAAGCGTGAGGAATTTCGTAAAGTGTCAGTAACGGCACCGGTTTGTGATAAGCAGATTTATGGTCACGGGCTGGAGGGATACCTTATGGCCATTGATTACATTCTGGGTAAGGCTTAGAAACTTGGCAGAGTAAGGAGGAAAAGGAATGAGATTAGGAGCATTGGAAGCAGGCGGTACCAAAATGGTATGTGCTATCGGAGATGAAAACGGCAACATATATGAGCAGGTGTCGATTCCCACAGAAACACCGGAGATTACCCTGCCGAAGCTGGCAGAGTGGTTTCGGGAAAGGAATGTGGAAGCTCTTGGTATCGGTTGTTTTGGGCCGATAGATTTAAACAAAGAATCCGAGACATATGGATATATTACAAGCACACCGAAGCTGCCATGGGTTAACTGTGATGTAGTTGGTTATTTTAAGAAGGCTCTGGGATGTCCAATCGGTTTTGATACGGATGTGAACGGTTCTGCTTTGGGCGAAGTCACCTTTGGGCAGGCTAAGGATAAGAAGAATATTATGTATATTACCATAGGAACCGGTGTGGGTGCCGGTGTCTATGCGGAAGGAAAGCTTCTGCACGGCATGATGCATCCGGAGGCAGGACATGTTCTGATACGCAGACGTCAGGGAGATACTTATGAAGGAAAATGCCCTTATCACAAGGACTGTATGGAAGGGATGACGGCTGGCCCTGCCATTGAAGCCCGTTGGGGTAAGAAGGGGATTGACTTAAAAGATCGGCCTGAAGTCTGGGATCTGGAGGCTTACTATATTGCCCAGGCGCTTGTTAACTATATTATGACGCTGTCTCCGGAAATGATCATCTTAGGCGGTGGTGTGATGCATCAGGAACAGCTTTTCCCGTTAATACGCGGATATGTGAAGGAACTGTTGGCCGGATACATTAAGACGAAACAGTTAGATGATTTGGAACATTATATTGTGGCCCCCAGTTTGAATGACAATCAGGGTATTATGGGAGCACTGGAGCTTGGCAGAAGGGCATTAGAAGCTGATTGAAAAATTTTAACCTTTTTTAGGAAAGAGGTTGAAAAATGATAATTTATAGTATAAACTAAATAAGAATTATACTTGTGAAAATTTAGGAGGATTAGTTTATGATATCTGCAGGCGATTTCAGAAATGGCATCACCATCGAGTTCGAAGGTAATGTTTATCAGATTATTGAGTTCCAGCACGTAAAGCCCGGTAAGGGAGCAGCGTTTGTCAGGACCAAATTAAAGAACATCATCAATGGTGGTGTAGTTGAGAAAACCTTCAGACCAACAGAGAAATGTCCACAGGCACGTATTGACAGAAAAGATATGCAGTATTTATATGCTGACGGTGATTTGTATAACTTTATGGATACAGAGACATATGATCAGATTGCTCTGAATTCAGATACAGTCGGAGATGCACTCAAGTTTGTCAAAGAGAATGAGATGGTTAAGATCTGTTCTTACAATGGCAATGTATTTGCAATTGAGCCGCCGCTGTTTGTAGAGTTAGAGATTACCGATACTGAACCCGGTTTCAAGGGTGATACAGCTACAGGTGCTACCAAGCCTGCAATTGTGGAGACGGGTGCTAAGGTTATGGTACCGCTGTTTGTAGATCAGGGTGAGGTTATCAAGATTGATACCAGAACCGGCGAGTATTTATCCAGAGTATAAATAGCATTATTATTAACAGACAAGCCTATAAGACAATGGAAGCGTATGCGGCCATTGTCTTTTTATGTGATGGGAAATGGCTCCTGTGCGGAGCAAAATAACATATGAAACCTGCCTCAGCCCCGGAGAGAATGGGAAAGAGGGTAAAATGGATTTTAATGTTTTTACAGATAATATTGTGAATGTACTTCAACAGAGAATGGGTCATGAATATGATGTCAAAGTGACCAAAGTAACCAAGAATAATGATATTGAGCTGACCGGTGTGGTCCTGATGAAGGAATCTGATAACTTATCACCGACGATCTATCTGGATGGATTGTTCGAAGAGTATCAGGATGGGGCGTACATAGAAGATCTGGCAGAACAGATCATAAGACTCTATAAAGAGCAGTTGCCTGCCGGAAGACTTGATATGGATTTTTTCCGGAATTTTGAACAGGTAAAGGACAGGATATTCTATAAGCTGGTAAGCTATGATAAAAACAGAAAAATGCTGGAGAAGCTTCCCTATTATAAATGGAATGATCTGGCGATTATCTTCTATTATGCAATGGAGGAAGAGAGGATTGGAAGGGCATCTATTACGATACATCATCAACATTTGAAGATGTGGGAGCAGTCTTTGGATACTTTGTATGCCGTGGCACAGGAGAATATGAAAAAGAGTATGCCGGAACTTCTTGTATCCATGAAAGATCTGCTGGAGGAAACAACAGGACTTAAGATGGGAGAGGATACTTATCTTCCGATGTATGTACTGACCAATCAGGAGAAGGTTTACGGAGCAGCTGCCATGCTGTACTCTGAGCATATGAAAAAGCTGGCCGAAAGGTGGCAGACGGATCTGTTGATCCTGCCCAGTTCCATCCATGAAGTGCTGCTTTTGCCGGACGACGGGCAGAATGAATATGCATTTTACAGACAAATGGTAGAGGAGGTCAATACAACCCAAGTAGAACCGGAGGAAGTATTATCCTACAGCCTGTACCGATATTGCAGGGAAAAGGCGGAAATTGAGGAAATTCTTTTTTAAGTAAATTGTTCACTGGACAATAGTGCTCACTTGTGATATGATAATCAAGATGTAACAAAATTGTAACATTTATATCTCAGTGGGCACCCGTAGTCTAATGGATAAAACGTAGGCCTCCGACGCCTTTGATGCAGGTTCGAGTCCTGTCGGGTGCATAAGTTCTCCTTTCCTTATTGTTTAGGGAAAGGAGAACTGCAAATTGGAGCCGAAAGGTTCCGGTTGCTTTAAGCTCATATTAATAGAAAGGTTGTTGTAAATGAATACGTCAAATAACACAATACAGGGTTTCATTAAAGCAAAACTCGGAATCCTAAAAAACTGGTTAATCCGATATTCCAAAATCGTAATGCCTGTTGTATTGGTCATCTGTGTATTGATTACAGTTGTAATAGCAGTAAATGCCAATCGTAAGAAGGCAGAGCAGGAGGAGACTGTAGAAGCTAGTGAAGAAGTGGATATGTCAAGCAATTTGATTGCTGTACCACAAGTACCGTTGGAGCAGGATGCAGTACCCGAGATTAATGAACTATTTTATAAATATTATACGGCAATGGTGGATGGCGACACCGATACTATGTCTGAGCTGGTAGACCATCTGGATGAAACTGAGATTCTGAAGGCAAAGGAGACAAGTAAGTATGTAGAAGCTTATCCTACATTGGAAATATATACCAAGGTGGGACCACGGGAAGGAAGTTATATCGCATACGTATATGCCGAACTGAAGTTTTATGATTATGACAAGACAATTCCGGGCATGAGAGTTTATTTTGTATGTCAGGATGAGAACGGAAACTACTATATTAATGAAGATGGCGAAGAGAATGAGAGCGAGTTAAACTATATTCGCGAAGTGAATCTGCAGGATGATGTAGTAGACCTAAATAATAAGGCGGCAGTTGCTTATAATGATATGCTTGCCGAAGATGAGGATCTGGTTGACTTTATTCTGGATCTGAATAATGAGATTGATAAGAATGTAGGGGAAGCTCTGGCTAAGGCAGAGGGCAGTGAACAGAGCGGAGAAGAGTCAGGCGATGAAGAAACAGCCGAAGAGCCGGATGAAGCTGAGACGACAGAAGAGCCTGCGACAGTTGTAACCAAAGTAAAAGCTATTGATGTGGTAAATATCAGAACTTCTGATAGTGAGACCGCTGATAAGCTTGGCAAAGCAGCGGTCGGAGATGAGTTTACCCTATTGGAAGAGAAAGGTAACGGCTGGAGCAAAATTGAATATGAAGGCAGAGAGGCCTATATAAAGAGCGAGTTTTTAGAGCCATCAGAGACTATGGAGGCATCTGCCGGAAATGATGACGAATCTGAAAATAATACGGAAGAAACCCAGGCGGATGACAGTGCTTCTACAGCTACAACAGGTACTGTTACAGTAAAGGAGAATGTCCGTATCCGTGCATCAGCCAGTGAAAATGGAGAAAAACTGGGTACTGCTTATGTAGGTGAGAAACTGGAAGTTATTATGAAACAGGCAGACGGCTGGACGAAGATCAAATATAACGGCAAAACAGCTTATGTGAAGTCTGAATTCGTGGAGTAACATCTGATTCTTATCAGGCATGGATTAAATTGATGAATAATGGTAAAGATAAAGAGTATGGGAGTTATATCCTGTACTCTTTCTGCTTATACACACAAAAAGAATGAGAGCAGAGTCAGAAGGCGTATGTTTTATGAGAGAAAGGAGCCAGAATAATGAAACATGATGATGCGGTAGTGTTGAAGGAAATACAGAAAAATACCCATATGGGAATGACCGCTATTGACACCCTCCTGGACAAGATAGGAAATGACGATTTTTCGTTACAATTGTCGAAACAGTCTCTGCGGTATTCAGAAATTCATAATATGGCATTGGATAAAATATTAGAGAATGAAGGAGAAGTGTATCGGGGCAACCAAATCACGGAAATGATGCTGAAAGGGAGTATTCATATGAATACAGCATTTAATATCAGTAGAGAACATTTGGCGGAAATGCTGATTCAGGGAAGTAACCGCGGCATTACCAGCATGTGGAAGGTTTTGAAACATAACCAGCTGGCAGCAAAAGAGTCCGTGGAGCTTGCGAAAGAACTGGTAGATTTTGAAGAAAAAAATATAGAGAGACTCAAGGAATTTTTATAGATAGCAGCACAATTGTATACATGAACACAAGAATATTAGTATCATTGTACAATATGTATAAAAAAACGCATAAAAATTTTACGCTTTAACTTGTTAAATCAGGGTTGTGAATTTTGGTGTCCCATACTATAATGATACATGGGCAAAGGAGTCTGAAAGTCGGAGACTTATGTCTGCGACTTTT
>JALETS010000188.1 GCA_022781395.1 Lachnospiraceae bacterium
GCTAGCCGGAGGCCGACTATAAAAATTTCATAATTAATTCAGATAAGTTTCATTGACATTGTTTTTCTCACTCTATAAGATAGCTATATGAGTTATTGTCCATACAAAGAACAGATTGAAAATCACATTGAGAAATGAGGATTATTATGTCAGTTGTAGAAGAGATCAGAGAACAGCAGAAAAAAGCCTTAAGCGAAATGAATACCAAAGAAAAGCTGGCTTATTTCTGGGATTATTACAAGGTACATACCATTGTTGTTATCGTAGCAGTATTCCTTATCGTTATGTTCATCTACCAGTATGCTACCAATAAAGACTATGGCTTCTACGCTGCCATTATCAACGCAGATACGACCAAGCTGTCGGATATTGATCCCTGGAGCAAGGAATTTGAACAATATGTCGGCATGGATACGGATAAATATCAGGCCTATATTGATACAACTTTTGTGCTTTCCGACGATTCTTCCGATCAGTATGCTCTGGCCAATACCGAGAAGCTTATGGCCATGGTGCAGACCGGAACGATTGACGTCATGGTCACAGATACCGCTAATTTTGAGAAATATGCACAGAACGAATATTTCATGAATCTGGAGGAGGTGCTTCCCGCAGACGTATATGCCAAATACAAAGATTACCTGTATTATACCGATGGGGCGACCATTGATGCGGTAGACGACGATAAGTTCTATATGCCGGATGAGCTCCCTGATCCCTCCACATATACCGTAAACCATCGTGATCCTTCTACCATGAAAAAACCGATTCCCGTAGGCATCTGTCTGCCGGAAGGAAACAAAATCATTGATTCCGGCTGTTTCAACTACCTTGCGGAAACCGGTGTCACATACCAGGGCTATCCCTCAGAAGCGGTCTTCGGTATTCCGGTCACTTCCGAGAAGCTTGATACTGTATTGAAGTTCTTGGAGTTTATTGAGGAATAAATTTCTTCCTTACAAAAGCTCCTTCAGAATCTGATTGATCATACCCGGGTCAGCTTTGCCCTTCATGGCCTTCATGGTCTGACCTACCAGGAAGCCAATGGCTTTTTCCTTGCCATTATGATAATCCTCCACAGACTGCGGATTGTTCGCAATCACATCCTCGATGGTCTTGCGGAGGGCACCTTCATCATTGACGGTCTTAAGCCCCTTCTCCTCCACATATTTCTCCGGATCAACATCCTCTTCAAACATGACCTCAAAAACTTCCTTGGCAACGGAACTGTTGATTGCCCTGCTGTCTACCAGCGCAATCAGCTTCGCCAGATTTTCCGGTGAGAAACGAATATCCTCCGGATCCATCTCCTTCTCTTTCATCAGGCGCATGGTCTCTCCCATCAGCCAGTTGGATACTTTCTTAGGCTGATTGCAGATTGCCACAGTAGCTTCAAAAATATCAGCCATATGCTTGGTTCCCGTGATAATATCGATATCATAATCGGGTATATCATACTCTTCTTTGTAACGGGCCATTTTCTCGGTTCTAAACTCCGGCTGCTTTGCCCGGATTTCATCAAGCATCTCATCGCTTACCACAATCGGTACCAGATCTGGGTCAGGGAAATAACGATAATCCTGGGCATCCTCCTTGCTTCTCATGGCATAGGATTCACCTTTCGTATCGTCCCATCTTCTTGTCTCCTGTACAACGATCTTACCTTCTTCGATCAGATCGATCTGCCGTTCCTTCTCACCCTCAATGGCTCTGGCAATGGCTTTGAAAGAATTCAGGTTCTTCATCTCTGTTCTTGTACCGAATTCCTTCGCTCCCACTTCGCGGACAGACAGATTGACATCCGCTCTCATGGAACCTTCCTGCAATTTACAGTCGGAGGCGCCGAGGTACTGGATGATAAGACGCAATTTTTCCAGATAAGCAATGACTTCTTCCGCGCTTCGCATATCCGGTTCCGATACGATCTCAATAAGCGGCACACCGGAACGGTTATAATCTACTAAAGAGCAGTCTTCCCACTCATCATGAATCAGCTTACCGGCATCCTCCTCCATATGGATTTCATGAATGCCTACGGTCTTCTTACCGCCTGCTCCCGTCTCGATCTCCACACCGCCGTTTCTGCAAATCGGCAGATAAAGCTGGGATATCTGATAGTTCTGCGGATTGTCCGGATAGAAATAGTTCTTCCGGTCAAATTTACCGTACCGGGTAATCTCACAGTTCGTTGCCAGTCCCACTGCAATGGCATACTCCAGAACCTGCTTGTTCAGTACCGGCAGGGAACCGGGCATACCGGTACACACCGGACATGTATGGGTATTGGGTGCTCCACCAAAAGCGGTAGAACAGCCACAGAAAATCTTGGTTTTGGTCGCAAGCTCCACATGAACCTCCAGACCGATGACTGTTTCGTATTCTTTTGCCATGTTACTTTACGCCTCCCTTCCTAAGCCGCACACAACCTTACCTTCTGACGGTGCATGAGGAAATGCTCCCCGCGCTTTCTCATAGGTGTAAGCCGTCTGAATCAGCTTCTTCTCCTGAAAGCAGTCTCCGATCAGCTGCAATCCGATGGGAAGCCCTTTCCCATCCTGACCGCAGGGTAGACTGATTCCCGGCAGCCCTGCCAGATTAACTGCGATTGTATAGATATCTCCCAGATACATCTGGATCGGATCGGCAAGGCTCTCTCCCAGCTTAGGCGCTGTGGTAGGTGCAACCGGTCCTAAAATCACATCATATTTACCAAAGGCTTCGTCAAATGCCTTCTTAATCAATGCTTTTACCTTCAATGCTTTCAGATAGTAAGCATCATAATAGCCGGAGCTTAATACAAAGGAGCCCAGCATGATACGGCGCTTTACTTCCGCCCCGAAGCCTTCGGAACGGGATTTCTTGTACATATTGTGAAGACCCTCATACTCCGGTGTCCGGTAACCGTATTTAATACCGTCGAACCGCTCCAGATTGGAACTGGCTTCTGCTGCTGCAATCGTATAGTAAGCAGGAATTGCATAGTCCACCAGACTTAAATCAAACCGTTCCACAATGGCACCCTTTTCCTCCAGCACCTTTGCAGCCTGCAGAACCGCTGTCTTTACCTCTTCATTCAGACCCTCTCCGAAATAATCGTTGGGGATGCCGATACGCATCCCTTTCACATCATCCACAAGTGCCGAAGTAAAATCAATATCCTCTCTTACAACGGAAGTGGAATCCTTCTCATCATGGGAAGCGAGCACCTCCAGAATCGTTGCACAGTCCGTTACATCCTTAGCCAGTGGTCCAATCTGATCCAGAGAAGATCCGTAGGCAATCAGACCGTAACGGGAAACAGTACCATAAGTCGGCTTCATTCCAACCACACCACAGAAGGAAGCCGGTTGTCTGATAGAACCGCCTGTATCGGAACCAAGGGCATAAAAGCATTCCCCTGCTGCAACCGCTGCTGCAGAACCGCCGGAGGAACCGCCCGGCACGTGTTCCGTATTCCACGGATTTCTCGTCACACCATAGGCAGAAGTCTCTGTGGTGGAACCCATGGCAAACTCGTCCATATTGGTCTTTCCTAAGATAATGGCTCCCGCTTTCTCCAGATTCAACACCGCCTCTGCCGAAAAAGTCGGTACAAAATTCCCCAGGATTCTGGAAGAACATGTAGTAAGCATTCCCTCCGTACACATATTATCCTTAATAGCCACCGGCACACCGGCAAGGGGGCCGGTCAATTCTCCTGCATCTATTTTCTGCTGTACTGCCCTGGCCTGTGCCAATGTCTTATCTTTATCGACTGTCACATAGCAGTTCAGTTGCTCATCCCTTTCTTCCATCAGGGACAAAACCGCTTCTGTGGCTTCCACCGCTGTGGTTTTGCCCGCCTTAATGGCTGCCGCCAGCTCAACGGCAGTCATATCCAGAATATCGCTCATAGCTTCCTCCATTCCAAATCTAATATCTGTTCCAATGCGCTCTATTTTCTATTCAAAAGTCCTCGGTACCATAAACATACCGTCTTTCTGTTCCGGCGCATTGGACAGCAACTGTTCCCTAGTGTCAGAGTTCGTTACTACATCCTCCCGGAATACATTCTGCACCGGGAACACATGGGACATGGGCTCTATATCTGTAGTGTTCAGTTCGCCCAGCTTATCAATATAATCAAGCATCCTGCCCATATCGGATTTCGCCTGTTCCTTCTCTTCCGCCGAAAGCTCCAGTTTGGCTAAGATACCCACGTATTCTATTGTTTCATCACTAATGATATTTGCCATGGTTACCTCCCTATCTATACAAGTCTTAGATTATTACTGCCGTACTTTGATATGCACTTCTCTAAGCTGCTGCTCAGTCACATCGTTGGGTGCACCGCACATCAGATCCTGTGCATTGCCGTTCATCGGGAACGCAATAACCTCTCTGATATTATCCTCATTCCGAAGCAGCATGATCATACGATCCACACCGGGCGCCATGCCTGCATGCGGCGGTGCTCCAAACTGGAATGCATTATAAAGCGCTCCGAATTTATTCTTTAACGTCTCTTTATCATAACCGGCGATCTCAAATGCCTTCTCCATGATCTCCATATCATGGTTACGAACCGCACCGGAGGATAGCTCCACACCGTTGCATACAATATCATACTGATATGCCAGAACCTCTAACGGATCTTTGGTCTGTAATGCTTCCAGGCCGCCCTGAGGCATGGAGAACGGAGTATGGGTAAAGCCGATCTGCTTTGTTTCCGGGTCAAGCTCAAACATCGGGAAGTCATTGACATAGCAGAAACGGTAAGCATTCTTTTCATTCAGGTCCAGCTTCTCGCCCAGTTCTTTGCGGATTTCACCTGCATAATAGGCTGCACGTTCTTCTTTATCCGCAATAAAGAAAATGGTGTCGCCTGCAACAAGGGAAGCCAGGGTAAGCAATTCCTTTTTCAACTCTTCAGGAATGAATTTATCAATCGGACCTTTATAGGACAGATCTTCTTCCACCTCCAGATATCCAAGACCGCCCATTCCCATGTCTGTAGCAAATTTCAATAATTTCTCATGGAAGCCCTTGGACATATCAGCATGTACCTTAATGGCACGAACTGTTCTGCCATGGAAGGGTTTGAAAGAACATTTCTGGAAAAAGTCCGTCAAATCTATGATACGAAGGGGATTTCTCAAATCCGGCTTATCTGTACCGAATTCCAGCATAGCCTGCTTATAGCTGATGATTGGATAAGGAGCTTTCGTCACTTCATAGCCTTCCGGTGCAAATTTCTCAAAGGTTGCGGAAAGCACTTCCTCACCTACACGGAATACATCCTCCTGTGTGGCAAAGCTCATCTCGAAATCAAGCTGATAGAACTCTCCCGGAGAACGGTCTGCTCTGGCATCCTCATCACGGAAGCATGGTGCGATCTGGAAATATTTATCGAATCCGGATACCATCAGAAGCTGTTTATACTGCTGCGGTGCCTGAGGCAGCGCATAAAATTTGCCTTTGAATTTTCTGGAAGGTACAATATAATCTCTGGCGCCTTCCGGAGAAGAAGCACACAGAATCGGGGTCTGGATCTCCAGAAATCCCATTTCTGTCATTTTCTCACGTAAGAAGCTGATAACCCGGGAACGAAAAATAATATTATCCTTAACCTTCTGATTTCTCAGATCCAGATAGCGGTATTTCAACCGTACATCTTCCCTTGTCTCCTTAGAGGTCATAATCTCAAACGGAAGCTGTTTATATACTTTACCCAGCACATCCACCTTGTGGGCCTCTAACTCAATCGTACCGGTGGGAATTCTGGGATTGTAGGTCTCTTCATCTCTCTTGTCGATCACGCCTTCGATGGAAACACTCATCTCTCTTGTCAGGCCATCCAACAGGGAAGTATCACGCATAACCACCTGTAATACACCATACATATCCCGAAGATCCACGAAGGATACACCGCCGTGATCACGGATATTCTCGATCCATCCCGCTACCCGCAACTCTTTTCCAATGTCCTGTTCACTGATCTGCTGCAATGTTACGTCTCTGTAAATGTTTTTTGTTGTCATTTTCTGGTCTCCTTTTCGTTCGATTCCGGGACTTTAATGCGTCATAAGATTCAGCAGACTCGAAATGCTCTGCATTTCTCTTGTCTTCTGATTCTGCTTCTTCCGATTCAGCAGACTCGAAATGCTCTGCATTTCTCGTTCGCGTTGCTCGTCATAAGCTTTCCGCCACATTCACTCATGCAAGCATGGTGCCTGTGTCGTAAAACTTCTGACTCTGCTGAATCACGCAAAAAGTCCCGGAACACATTTACTGTATTCCGGGACGGATAATCTAATCTTTATCCGCGGTACCACCCGCATTGACAAGCCGCCATCTCCAACAAGATGTTTAATCGCCCTGCCCACTCTGACACTTAACGCGTGCAACGTATTACCCTAGCACCCCACTCAATGATATCAAGCTAAGATGATTCAGATAATCTGCTCCGGAGTGTTCCCGATCCTTACTTCCTGCGAACAGCGCTCTCAGTCGGTGACGCCGTATTCCTGTCGCTCTCCCTAAGGTGAGTCTCCTTCAACGCATTTAATATAGTTATTGTATAGCATAATCGACAAAAAAATGCAACGATTGTACAGGAAAAAATACAATCGTTGCATCTAACTCACATAACGAATTATCTGTTACTGTGCATTCGGCACACCCAGATACTGTGCATCACCGAAGCCAAGCATCGGAATAAAGATAACCGGTAAGAAAATCAAACCTACCGCATAGCCACCGCCTTTACCAAATGCTTTAGCCAGTTTCACATACACAAGAATCATCATAACAAAATTGACACACGGAACGAATGTTAACAAAAATAACCATCCATTTCCAAAAGTCATGTCAAATAGGCAATAAGAATTATAGAAAGGCACAATACATGCCCAGCCCGGTTTGCCTGCCTTCACATAAACCTTCCACATGCCTACTAAAATAACAACAGTGAAAGCAAGTGAGAAGAATACACTTACAAGTGAATAACTGGCTGCAAATACTTCATCCATTTCTTTTCCTCCTTATACATAAGAAAATATTAATAAATTAAAAGCAAGCCGCTACATCATGTAACGACTTGCCTATCATAGCAAAATATGTCATATTTTGCAAGACAGATTTGGAAATCCCAGGTGAAATCCAAGAAAAAGCATGTATAAACAGTACTAATTTCCTAGAAAGAAAGCTTCTTCAGTCTGTCTACTGCTTCTACTGTATTTTCATAACTGCCGAACGCTGTCAGACGGAAGTAAGTCTCTCCGCTCGGACCAAAGCCGGAACCGGGTGTACCAACTACATTAGCATTCTCTAACAGATAATCAAAGAACTCCCAACTTGTCATATTATTAGGCGCTTTCAGCCAGATATAAGGAGCGTTCACACCACCGGATACACTGAAGCCTGCGGATTTCAAACCATCCAGAATATATGCTGCATTCTTCATATAATAAGCAACTAATTCCTTTGTCTCCTTCTTGCCGGCCTCGCTGTATACTGCCTCTCCTGCTCTCTGAATGATATAAGGAGCTCCATTATACTTGGTACCGTGACGTCTTGCCCATAAGCTGTGCAGAGACACATCGCCCACCTTCAGTTCCTTCGGAATGACCGTAAAGCCTAAACGTACACCTGTAAAGCCTGCATTCTTAGAGAAAGAACGAAGCTCTATCGCACAGGTTCTGGCGCCCTCACACTCATAAATCGTATGCGGAACATCTTCCTCAGAAATATATGCTTCATAAGCAGCATCATAGATGATCACGGAGCCGTTCTTATTCGCATAATCAACCCACTCCTGTAACTGTGCTTTGGTAATGGTAGAACCGGTAGGGTTGTTCGGGAAACACAAATAAATCAGATCAGGCACTTCCTTAGGCAGCTCTGGTGCGAAGTTATTATCTGCCGTACAAGGCATGTAGATGACATCACTCCAATTGCCTGTTTCGGAATCATATGTGCCTGTTCTGCCTGCCATGACATTGGTATCCACATAAACCGGATAAACCGGGTCACATACCGCAATCTTATTGTCCAGTGCAAAAATCTCCTGAATATTACCGGAATCACACTTTGCACCGTCAGATACGAAGATTTCATCTGCCTCGATCTGGCAGCCTCTTGCCTTGTAATCGTTCTCTGCAATAGCTGTTCTTAGGAACTCATAACCCAGATCCGGTGCATATCCACGGAAGGTCTTTGCATCTGCCATTTCGTCTACAGCACCGTGAAGTGCACTGATCACTGCCGGTGAAAGAGGCTGTGTCACATCACCGATTCCCAGTCTGATGATTTTCTTGTCCGGATGTGCTGCTGCATATGCATTTACCTTCTTACCAATGGTAGAAAAAAGATAGCTTCCGGGTAATTTCAGATAATTGTCATTTACTTTAACCATTTTCTCCTCATTTCTGCGTGCTTATCTGCCGCTTATATTTACTATATTTCTCCTTCAAAGACAGTAGTTGCCGGCCCGGTCATATAGACCAGATCTGCCTCTCTGTCCCAGGTGATTTCAAGTTCGCCACCTAATAGTTTAACAGTAACGGTGTCATCCGTCAAACCATTTAAGATGCATGCCACTACTGTTGCACAACATCCGGTACCGCAGGCAAGGGTCTCTCCCGTTCCCCTCTCCCAGACACGCATCTGCACCGTATTTCTGTCAATAACTTTAACAAACTCCGTATTAGTACGCTTAGGAAAACGTTCATGGCTCTCAAAATAGGGACCGATCTTCTCAATCTCCAAATCTGTCACATTCTCCATAAAAACAACCGCATGGGGATTCCCCATTGACACACATGTCATTTTATACTCCGTATCCTGTACTGTAATAGGCTCATCAACTGCCTGCTCCTTATCACAGAGTACAGGCACATTGGCAGCAATCAGCTCCGGAGCTCCCATATTGACCCTGACTGTATCCACTTTATTATCCTTCAGAGAAAGCTGAAGATATTTTATTTTGCCACAACTTATGACGCTTATGTCAGTTTTGTCCGTCAAACCCTTATCATAAACAAACTTGGCCACACAGCGGATACCGTTTCCACACATTTCCGCACGGCTGCCATCCGCGTTATACATTTCCATCTCAAAGTCCGCCTCATCTGACGGATTAATAAAAATCACGCCGTCTCCGCCGATTCCGAAATGTCTGTCACTGACCCGGCGCACAAAGTCCGGCTTCTCTTCCTGCGCAATATGCTCTTTTGCCCCATCAATATAAATATAATCATTTCCACAGCCATGCATCTTCGTAAATTTCATATATACGCATCCTCCACTCTACTACAATATACTGATTCTATTCTGCTGTCATCCGGAATGCCGATTTCCTATTTGAATGTATGTAATCAGTTTAACATATCTCAGGAACAAAGAAAGCACATTTAATGCATATTACTATGCAAAATGTGCTCTACATTTCATCTGTCTCTTATGAATGCATCATCGCCAGCACCATCTGGGCAGTTTC
The DNA here is from genome assembly GCA_022781395.1 of Lachnospiraceae bacterium. Taxonomy (GTDB): domain Bacteria; phylum Bacillota; class Clostridia; order Lachnospirales; family Lachnospiraceae; genus UBA3282. The sequence goes on from JALETS010000188.1 coordinate 9,479, forward strand.
AACCATATTGGTACTGCTGTCCATACTGCATTTCTGTATATAGCGGTGCGCTTCCTCTTCTGTCATATTGTTACGATTCATCAAAAGCTCCTTGGCTTCCTTGATCAGTGCAGTTTCCTCCGCATTACGGGTTTTGGGAGTAAGCTTTGCTTTCCTGCGGCGACGCAGGATAGCCTGGCTCATCATATCTACCGTGTTAATGAGATCATGCACTTTTAAGGGCATGGAAAGACAGATAATGTCATTGTCCATACAATCATTCATCACATTTCTGGAAACCATCAGCAACATATCAAAACCTTTCGGGAGGCAGTCGTGCAATTCACTATATATCATATCTGTCATTTTATAGCCGCATATAATAATTCCATCATTCAAATCATCCAACTGGCTAAGTGCCTGGGAACCGGTAGTACATACCGCAGTTACCGGAAATCCGTTTTTAGTAAGAATGCCCCGGACACCTTTGGCATCTTCTAATTTCGGCAATACCACTATGATATTGATCACACGCTCACCTCCCTTGGCTCAGCTTTTTTCTGTCAGTACTTTGATGTAATAGCCGGCCTCGCCGCCATTTGCCATATTAGAACGTATTCAGATACTCATTAACTTCCCAGTCAGTTACCTGGGAACGATAACGATACCATTCCGCCTTCTTGGCTTCAATATATTTATGGTAAGTGTGTTCACCCAGAACATCTTTGATGAAAGGATCTTCCTCCATATGATAAATGGCTTCGATCAGAGTACCCGGAATCTCTTCGATTCCCTGTACCTTTTTCTCCTCTTCCGTCATTGCAAAGATATTGCAGTCTACACTATGAGGCGGTGTAATCTTATTAATAATGCCATCCAGACCGGCCCGCAGACATACTGCCAGCGCCAGATACGGATTGGCTGACGGATCAGGACATCTCAGTTCAATTCTGGTTCCTTCTCCACGGGATGCCGGAATCCGGATCAACGGACTTCTGTTTGTTGCACTCCATGCGATATAGACCGGTGCTTCATATCCCGGTACCAGCCTCTTATAAGAATTAACAAGTGGATTGGTAATGGCAGTCATGCCCTGCATATGCTTCATGATACCGCCGATGAAATAATATGCCTCCTGACTTAATCCCAGTTTATCATTCTCATCTGCAAAAATATTTTTACCATTCTTAGACAAAGACATATTGATATGCATGCCGGAGCCATTCACGCCATATTTCGGCTTCGGCATAAAGGTAGCGTGCAGACCGTGCCTTCTGGCAATGGTCTTAACCGCCAGCTTAAAGGTCATAATGTTATCCGCAGTAGCCAGTGCTTCATCATACCGGAAATCAATCTCATGCTGTGCCGGTGCCACCTCATGATGGGATGCTTCAATCACAAATCCCATCTCCTCTAAAGTAAGCACCATATCTCGTCTGGCGTTTTCACCGAAATCCATCGGTCCTAAGTCAAAATATCCTGCCTGTTCATGGGTGATTGTCGTAGGCATTGCATTTTCATCCGTATTAAAGAGGAAAAATTCGCATTCCGGACCCACCTCAAAAGTATAGCCCAGTTCTGCAGCTTCTTTGATTGCTTTCTTTAAGATATAGCGAGGATCTCCCTCAAAAGGCTGGCCATTAGGACGGTACACATCACAGATCAGTCTTGCTACCTTGCCCTGCTGCGGTCTCCATGGAAAAATCTCCAATGTACTGAAATCCGGATACAGGTACATATCAGACTCCTCAATTCTTGCAAATCCTTCTATGGATGAACCATCAAACATACATTCATTATCCAGAGCTTTCTCCAACTGGCTGGCCGTAATTGCCACATTCTTCAAATTGCCAAAGATATCCGTAAACTGCAGGCGGATGAATTCCACATCCTCATCTGCTACCAGATTGATGATATCTTCTTTGGTATAATTTTTTCTCATAATCTACCTACCTTTCTGTCCGTGCTCTCTATTTTTCTTTTTTATAATTATTCATACTTCTCTGTTTCACTTGCGCTAAACATGTCTTGACCGTATGAAGCTTCTTCCTGTTCACAAAGTGCTTTCCTGTATATTACGGCAAAAAGGCATTCTTATCCCAATAAAATAAGAACGCCTTTGTTCTGTAACAGAATAACATCTGCTCTGTATATTTGTCAACATTTTGCAAATAGCATGGAACAATTCTGAAGCATCAACTTTCAATATCTTCTGTCTGAGTCTGTCATATTCTCTCTTCTGCACACATAAACTGATAAAAAGATTTTCTATGGGGATATTGTATGAGTTCTAAAACCAAAATTGTCGTGCTTCATGTAAAAGAATTAATATATACCGGCATTTTCGCTGCGCTCGGTATCCTTTTCATCATCCTGCTCATCATTATGTTCCTGCCCAAAGAGGAAAAGAAAGAAACCATGTCCACCATAACACAGACCACGGAAAACTCTTATGTACCCGGTGTCTATACAACTTCTCTGATCCTAAATGATAATGTGGTTGAAATTGAAGTAACCGTAGATGAGAAAAATATCAATTCCATCCGTCTGGTCAATCTGGATGAAGCCGTAGCCACCATGTATCCTCTTATCCAGCCCTCCTTCGAAGACCTTGCCGATCAGATTATCAAGAACCAGAGTCTGGAAGGAATTACATATGCCGATGACAGCAAATATACCTCCATGATTCTCTTAGATGCCATTACTTCTTCCCTGAACAAAGCGTTGGAAAATACAGGAGATACAGAAGAAACGGAGTAAGCAAAGCTTATTCCGTTTCTTCTAACTCCTGCAGCCAGATTGTTGCACAGGCATCAGACGGCATACGCAGATCTCCTCTGGGGGATACCGCCACGCTTCCTACCTTCGGTCCGTCCGGCAGACAGGAACGCTTGAACTGCTGGGCAAAAAATCTCTTATAAAAAGTTTTCAGCCACTTTAAAATGACATCTTTGTCATATATCCCTCGGAAAGAATCACGGGCAATCCGGTATATCTTGGTCGGTTCGAAGCCGCAGCGCAGCATGTAATACAGGAAGAAATCGTGCAGCTCATATGGTCCTACCAGATCTTCTGTCTTCTGGGATATCACACCATCCACCGGAGGCAGAAGTTCAGGGCTGACAGGCGTGTCAAGTACATCCAACAGTACCTCCTTAAGTTGTCTGTTATCACAGGTATCCGCATAATACTGCACCAGATGACGTACAAGCGTCTTCGGTACACCCGCATTTACCCCATACATGGACATATGATCGCCGTTATAGGTAGCCCATCCAAGAGCAAGCTCCGACATATCCCCGGTACCGATGACCATACCACCGGTGCGGTTGGCAATGTCCATCAGCAGCTGTGTCCGTTCTCTTGCCTGTCCGTTTTCATAAGTCACATCATGGCAGTCTATATCCTGCTTAATATCCCGAAAATGAATGGTTACCGCTTCCCTGATATCCACTTCTTCCAACGTTGTGCCAAGCGTATGTGCAAGTTTGCAGGCATTGTCATAGGTTCTGTCTGTCGTACCGAAGCAGGGCATGGTAACTGCTGTAATCCTGCTCCTGTCAATCCCCAGCATATCAAAAGCCCGCACCGTCACAAGCAGTGCCAGCGTGGAATCCAGACCGCCTGATATCCCGATCACTGCCGACCGGCATCCGGTATGTTCATACCGTTTCTTTAATCCATAGGACTGGATGGACAAAATCTCGTCACATCTCTTATCCCTCTCTGTCTGGTCTGAAGGAACGAAAGGACGGGGATCAAATCTGCGCTCTATCGCCGTGTCCTCTTTCTCCATATGAATCGGTACGACAAGATACTGCTGCGTCCGCTCCGGCTGATAAGTATTCATCCTGCGTCTCTCATGACGCAGCCTGTGGATATCGATATCCGCATATACATTCTCCGGTTCAAACCGCTTTGCCTGCTTCAGAACCGTGCCGTTCTCAGCTATGATATTATGTCCTCCGAATACCAGATCCTGGGTAGACTCTCCCTCTCCGGCAGAAGAATAGATATAAGCTGCAATCAGTTTTGCGCTGGTAGACTTTACCAGCATCTCACGATAGGCATCCTTGCCTACCGTTTCATTGGAGGCAGACAGATTCACCATGACCGTAGCTCCTGCCAGTGCATGGTAGATACCCGGTGAATCAGGCACCCAGATATCCTCACAGATCTCACAGCCGACTACCAACCCGTCTATGGCATCGGACTCAAATAAGATATTGGTTCCGAAAGGCACCTCTTCTCCTTCGTAATAATAGGTTTCCGGCACTCCGTTACCCGGTGTAAAATGACGCGCTTCATAAAACTCTGCATATGCCGGTATATATTTTTTGGGAATAAAGGCAAGCACTTCGCCATCCTGCAGTACTGCCGCCACATTATAAAGCTTATGATCCTTTTCCAGAGGCAATCCCACAAAAATAAGGGCATCCTTTCCTGCTGTTGCCTCCGTCACAATATGAAGTCCTTCTCTTGCTTTGGCGAACAAAAGCTCCTGCAGGAATAAATCGTTACAGGTATATCCGGTCAGACACAACTCCGGAAATGCAATGATCTTTGCCCCTTTTGACGTGGCTTCTTCTATCCCGTTACAGATTTCCTTTGCATTATAGATCGGATCAGCCACCTTGATCTTAGGTGTCATTGCCGCCACTTTGACAAATCCATGTTTCATGCCGCATACCGCCTTTCTTCCTGATTCCTTTTGAAATGTTTACACCGAAATTACGGACAAAACTCTAGATTCTGCTCCGAATCTTCTTCAGTTCCTCTATTCCAAAGGTATAGTTGGTGTTGCAGAAATGACAGTTCAGTTCCACATCCCTGCCCTCCTCGATCAGACTCTGTAATTCCTTTTTCCCCAGGCTGAGCAACACCTTTTCCACCCGCTCTCTATTGCAGTTACAATAAAACTGCACCGGCATGGTATCCGTGATTTCCAGTCCCAGATCACCCAATACAATCTCCAATATCTGTTCCGGTGTATTGCCCTCTTCCAACATGGAAGTTACCGAAGGAACGGAAGATAACTTCTGCTCCAGTGCATCGATCACTTTCTCCTCTGTAAAAGGCATTAACTGAATGATAAAACCACCGGCCTGCTTCACCGTATTATTCCTATCCATCAGCACGCCCAACGCCACACTGGAGGGAACCTGTTCCGAGGTGGCAAAATAATAAGTCAGGTCATCTGCTATCTCTCCGGTCTTAAGCTCTATCGTGGAAGAATAAGGTTCTTTTAATCCCATATCCTTGATAACGGTAAGAACACCTACCCCGATCACACCGCCTACATCCAGCTTACCTACACTGTTTGGCGGCATCATCGCCTGAGGATTATCAGCATATCCTTTCACATTGCCCTTAGAATCCGCAGTTACTGTCAGACCATGTACCGGCCCGGAGCCTGCCACCTGCAAGGTCAGCATATCCTTATCACCCTTTAACATGCTGCCCATCATCACACCGCCGGTCATCAGACGGCCCAGCGCCGCTGTCACCACCGGACTTGTATTATGTGCCGCTCTTGCATGCTCCACCAATTCCCTTGACGAGACCGCGAAGGCACGGATCTGTGCATTGGCTGCGGTTGCCCGCACGATACAATCTTTCATATTTTCCTCCATTTTATGCTAAAAATTATTTCCTTCTGCATCTGAGCCCTTCCGGGTCACGATATATATCCGCTCACTCTCATCACTGACTGCACCGTGGGTATCAGCATCAAGAGCCTCCACAAATTCCAGTCCTGACTGCTCTACCAGCCGTTTCATCTGCTCCAGCCTGTAGCCTCTCTGGTAATGCGTTTCCTGAAATCTGCGGAACAGAGGCTCAGCCGGTTCGCCCCGGTCACAGGTTGCCTCCGGGTCTGCATCCTCCCTCACAAAGATAGTCAGATCATATTCGTTGATCTCTTCCTCCCCGTGATAATAGTTTTCCCAGATAAAGCTGCATTCCTCCCGGTTTTCAGCAATCGTTGTATCACCAATTACAGTAGCATATTTGTACACTGTATTAAAGTCAAAAATAAAAATGCCTTTCGGATATAGGTAATTGTTAACCAGCCTAAAAGCCTGAAGGATATCCTCTTCCTCCAACAGGTAGTTGACAGAGTCACACACGCTGATAACCGCCCCAACCGTCCCATATAATTCAAACTCTCGCATATCCTGCAGCAGATACAGAATATCCAGGCCCGACTGCGCCCGCTTCTCTATGGCAATCTGAAGCATTTCCTGAGCATTATCGATGCCGATCATATCATAACCTTTTCGGGCCAGAAGCTCCGTCAAAGTACCGGTGCCGCAGCCCAGATCCAGTATGGTGTTTTTCTCCTGTCTGAGATTTGTGTCCGCCTCAAGGTCAGACATGGAGCTGTCTCCATACCGATTCAGTAATTCCACCAGATAATCGCACCATTCCTCGTAGGGCGTTTCATCCATAAAAGTATCATAAACCAAAGCAAAATCCGTATAGGCTTTCATAGCATCTATCTCCTACTCTGTATCCATCCTCCGCAGCCACTGTGTGCTCTCCCACTCTGCCTCTCCGGCAAAGGAGCCGGTTTCTTCTGCAATTCTCTGTAATGGGAAAACAAAGGTTGCATGCTCCTCAAAAGGTTCGTCACTGCCTACGGTATCCACCGGTTCTCCGTTCACATACAGCTCTGTATATCCTGCTCTTCCACAGACAGACAGTGATACCCATTCTTCACGGGGCATTGTATAGTCAAAGGTGTATGTCCTGCCCTCTCTGGTAAATCCAACCTTTCCCGTCTCCGGCTCTACCAGATAGAATGCCCATTCTCCATAAGCACTATCACTCTCTGCCAGAATCTGTGGCTTCCACAAGCCGCTCTTTGCATCCGGTTCTGCCGTATCCTCCGGTAATTTTACCGTCAAGGTAATATCATATGGAGCTTCCACGCCAACAGACTCCGGATAAATATAGATACCGTTGCCCTCAAGGGAACGTAGCCGTGTCCTGGTCTGTTCAGACTGCTGCACCGCTTTGCAATAAGCATCATAGCTTTCCTGCCCGCTCATCCCCCACAGTTTACCGGAAAGCACTGCAACAGGCCGGACAAAGCGTTCATACAGATCATACTCGCTGATACCCAGATCCAGATTGCCGCTCATATCGTTCCAGATCATGTAGGACGCGCCAAGCATCTGCTGCGAATAAGAGGGAATGACCTCCATCCGGTTATAATCATAGAATTTGTTAGGCTCCCAGTGCTCATACAATTCTCTACCATCCAGATAATCATAACCGCCGCCCGGTATGATATAGAGATGATTGTTCTGCATATTGATCAGAGAATATCCCTGCTCATACATTTCTCTTGGATCTGCCCACACCGTACTCCATATATTCATCTGTAGATTCTCCGTTGAAGGCATGGTAGAACCACCCATGTTACTGAGACTGCCCCAAAGACGCACTGTTTTGCCCGTACCCTGCACCAGCTCATTGATCCTGTTTAAAAACTGCCGGTACTGCTCGCCATCTCCATAATATTCATCCATGCCGATATTTACAATCTCTGCGTTCCGAAATGCCCCGTCATCCTCTGCAAGAGCCTCCTGCCAGATACTCTCCACCAATGTCCTGGCATTCTCATTACCCAGATCTATCTGATCCACGGATTCATTGCCGGTGGTCAGTGCATATTCCGGATACAGCTTTGTAATGGACAGCGAATGAGCCGGTGTATCTATTTCGGGCACCACTGTGATACCGTATGTTTTCGCTGTGGCTATCAACCGGTCAAATTCTTCTTTTGTATAGGCATATTCTTCCGAAGTCAGCCTTACTCCTTCTTCATTCTCAATCTCCGATTCCAGACGAAAAGCACTGTCTGCCGTCATGGCATGCTCTGCGGAATCTGTCAGCCCGCTGGTGCTGAGAATGGCGTTATCATTCAGATGAATAGACAGATCATTCATCTTGTACCAGGACATCGTTTCCAGTATGGCATACAGCGTATCCATAGATACCGCCTTTCTCGCCACATCAATGCCAAAGCCCCGCACTTCATAGCGGGGATAATCCCGAATCAGCCCCTGCGTTATACTGAAGGGCTGCTCATTCTGTTCTGAACAAAGGAGTTGAAGAAGTGTTACGGTTCCCCATCGGATTCCCGTTGATGACTCTGCCTGTATGACACATGTGTCACTTATGTTGCAGAGGTATCCTTCTTCACCTAAACCCTCTGCCTCTGTTGTATATCCCAGATAAATATCCCCGGGACGGACATCCTCCAAAGTACCCTCACGGACTTCCAGTCTGATGGGATCTGCTCCCGTCATATTTTCAAGCTGCTCTGTGAAAAGCTCTGCCACATCCCACAGATCCTGACTGTCTGCCCCGGCATCTACCACAATCCCGGACTGCTCCTGTAATGTAAAAAATCCACTGCCGCCGCTCCATTCAGCCAACGCGGGAATGACCTGCGGACAGGCATTTCTCTCCTGCTCCGCCGTGGAAATCTCCTGCTCTTTCAGAACATCCTTTCCTGCCGGTAGATAGCTTTCACAGGCGGGCACCTCCAGTGTAAAAGAAATCTCTCTTGCAGCTTCCTTTCCTGCCATATCCTGTACCCGGTATCCCACTGTCACTTCCTTATCCTGAATCGTATCGTATACCGTGCCATCCGCTCCGATGACCTGTTCTAAGTCCGCACCGATAAAAGAAACCGTATATCCGGCCGGGGCTTCCGGCTCAGTCAGATGCCTGCTGCCGTCTGCCTTCGTCTCTATGACAGGTGCCTGCACCTGATAGGCGGCAGGCTTGTCCGCATACACCTCAAATTCATAGAGTGACACATTCTGATACAAATTCGAATAGTCTTCTTCCCTTTTGGACACCTCGTCCACAGTCAGGCGCAGATAACGTACCGTAACTGTCTCATCCAGAACAATTTCCTGATTCTTTACTTCCGGTGCCGTATCGAAAGTTCGAAGAATCATCCAGTCCTTACCGTCCACAGACCCTTCCAGCGCATAGGAAACGGCATTGCGCCTCTCCCATTTGAGTATAACAAAAGAAACTGAAATTTCTTCCGGAAATTCCAGTTCTATATAGTGGGAAGCATCTTCCCAGTTATTCTCACTGGACCAACGGGAGGATAACGTCGTATCATCCCCGTCAATCGCCATATCAGCCGACAATGCCTCCTGCTCCGTGCTGTCACAGGTGGCGGTAACGCCCTTTCTCAAGGCAAGATTCGGGTTCTTCTGCGCAGACTGATCCCGTATCATCAGTACCGCCATAAAGATCACACCCACCAGCGCTACCACTGCTATGCCGCCTAATATGATGCCTCTCTTCTTATTATCCATGCTGATAACCATGCCTCAATATTATCCAATTAACGCACCCAACAGGCCGTAAGAAACAATGGACATAATAATCGTTGCTATCATAATGCCCAACAGTTCTGCCAGAACAGCTTTCTTAAAATCTATCTCCAACAGTGCCGCAATCAGAGATCCGGTCCACGCGCCGGTACCCGGCAGCGGAATCCCCACAAACAGCACCAGTCCCCAGAATTCATATTTCTTAATGCTATCGCTCTTACTCATGGCACGATTTTCCAACCGCTCAATCAGACCACGGAAAATCTTGATCTTCTTCATCCATTTAAAAATCTGCTTGATAAACAACAGGATAAACGGAATGGGAATGATATTGCCGATAATACAGATCGGGATTGCTGTCGTAATCGGCACCTGTAAAAGAGATGCCACGATCAGACCGCCGCGAAGCTCCAGGATCGGAATCATCGATACAATGAATACCACAACCTCTTTGGCAACATATTTTCCAAGTGTATTTGCAAATGCAACTGCTAATCCTTCCATAAATGACCTCTTTCCTTTTTATATAATATATTCCTCAAGTGCATTATATAATGCCTTCATTTGTTCATCCGTACCGATAGTAATGCGCAGATAATTATCAATCCTGTCCTTATTCCAATGTCTGACATAGATGTCATGTTCTTTCAGTTTTTCAAAAATGATCTGTGCAGGCACCTCTTTATGAGTAGCAAAGATAAAATTACTGTAGGATTTCGGGAATGTAAATCCCAGCCTCGTCAGTTCCTTCTCCGCTTCCTCTCTTGTCTTCATGATCTTATTACAGCATTCTTTGAAATAAGCCTCGTCCCGGACAGACTCCACACCAAGCTCCAGTGCCGTATAGTTCATAGTATAAGAATTGACAGAATATTTCACATCATTCAGATACTGAATCAGTTTCGGATTACCCATGGCATAGCCGATACGCATACCGGCCATGGCTCTTGATTTGGAAAAGGTCTGTACCACCAGCAGATTGTCATACTTCTCAATCAATGGCAACGCACTGACTCCGCCGAAATCTATATAGGCCTCATCCACAATCACCACCACGTCACGATTGGCCGCTATAATCTCCTCCACCTTCTTAATATCCATCAATATACCTGTAGGTGCATTGGGATTGGGAAAGATCACACCACCGTTTGGCTGCACATAATCCTCCGGTCTGATACAGAAATTCTCATCCAAAACCTTGGTCTCATAAGGAATCCTGTACACATCAGCCCACACATCATAAAAGGAGTAGGTGATATCCGGAAAGAATATCGGTTTTTCCGACTGAAAGAAGGTCAGGAAAGCCATGGACAATACATCATCCGACCCCACACCGATAAAGATCTGATCCCTGTTAATATGATAATAATCTGCCAGTTCACCCGCCAGATCGGTCTTCTCCGGGAATGCCGGATACAGACGCATCTTATCAATATCCAACTCTGCAATCTTACGTTCCACCCCGGGTGCCGGCGGATAAGGACTCTCATTGGTATTTAGCTTAATTATATTATCCTTCCGGGGCTGTTCACCCGGCGTATACGGTACTACCTTACGTACATTTTCTTCCCATTTCATAAGTTCTGCTTCTCCGTTCTTTACTACTTTATGTCTCCGGCACATGCCACTCAGAAGCCGCCTGCTCATAGGCTGCTGCCTGCTCCTCGTTTCCAAGCTCATGATAGCACCTTGCCAGTCCCTTTAACGGGACATCACCACTGCTATGGATATCCAGAATGCTTTCCGTCTCATAGGCTCCATTATAAAACCACAAAATCGCTTCGTCTATATCTTTTCTCTCCAGATAAAACTCACCCAGCTCGCAACAGATCTCGGCACACCCCTCACAGGCAGTCACCTTCAATGCATATTTCAAAAAATCCTCTGCATCACCGGCAATCCTGGCTGCCCTGGCTGCCACACAAGCCGCTTCCTTGATCTCGTCCACACTGCGCGCTTCATCCTTACAGGATACCCGGAAGAAGTCTCTCGCTACAAGGAAATCCTGCTTTTCTCCTGAAATAAACAGTTCCCTGGCGTATATATTGTGAAGTCTCTTATCCAGTCTTACTCCCTCTGCGCTCATCCGTGCAAATGCCGCCAGATCCCTGTCTTTATGGTTATTCTCCGGCATGTGGATAATCTCTATGTCACTGTCATAAATGACCGGGTTAAGACCCACCTGCTCATGGATTGCCCCCTGCCACCGGAATGTCCGTACTCTTTTAAAAAGCTTAGGACGAAGTTCCTTATCATAATTGTAGATTGTGCCGTAGGCAAGCTGATTGGCGTAATACATCTGCACCATATCGATTTCAGGTAATAATGTCTCTTTCAACTGCAAAAATGCCTGCCTGTTCTTTTCATCCAGCACTTCATCCGCATCCGCGGAATAAATATATTCCATATTTGCCTTGGAAAAGGCATAATTTCTAGCCGCCGCAAAATCTCCGACCCAGTCGAAGTCGTAAATCTGATTCGTATAGGCTGAGGCAATCTGCTTCGTGGCATCGCAGGAGCCGGTGTCCACAATAATGATCTCATCCATCAGATCTGCGATACTGTCCAGACATCGCTTTAAAACCTTCTCTTCATTTTTCACGATCATACATAGTGAAACTGTGATCATGAGCTTTCTTCCCTTTCTTCTATATCTCTCACTTTCTAAAATGGGTATCCATTGCACTCAATACATCCGATTTCATCATATCCTGATTTTTATAATGGCCCCAAATTTACCGATAATAAATATCCTGCCGCATCCCGGCATCCACAGACAACCATTCTTTTGCCTGCCCTGCCTGCAATAAGAGGCTTCTGTTCCTGTTGGTCTGCACAAACTGTCGGGACGGCACCAGCAGATACCGGGTTGTATAAGAGATATCCCAGATCTGCTCCCGGATTTTAACGACATATATGTCATTTCTTTTCCTAAGCAGGAGACGTCCCAAAAAGCAATACCGCTTTCCGTCCCAGTTATAAAGCTTCAGCGTGTGATACCGCATAAAGTACAGTGTAACAAGCAGTATGCCTGCCAGTATGGCCAGACCGCCAACCGCCCGCATCCATACCATCTGTTCCGTTAATAATCCTATTTTCATGATGCGCTCCTATCCGCGCATTCTCTCCGTACACTCCATAGAGTAGCATAATCCCTCTTTGATTGCAAATCCTCGAAAATCTGTCTGACACAGGCTAAGATCTATGCTGCTTTCGCATAAGTTGTGCTATCCGCGACAGACAAAACTGCAATCCAAGGGGCAGAATAAGTCCCGCCGCCAGATATATCATCCTAAATGCCTCTGCACCGCCAACCGCATAGATATAATCTATATTTGTATGGAATTGTTCAAGATCAAAGTCCGGGCAGAAGCCCGTATATGATGCAACACCCGCAAGCACCATCTTAACCAGCATAAAAGCCATAATGTGGTGCATCATAACTGCATAGGTATTCCTGCCCAGATATGTGACAGCAGGGCTCTTTGCAAGCGCCGGCGTCAATACCTTAGCAACCCGCAGCCAGAAAGCAATTCCTGACACAGCTGTCACATATGGAATCACCGGCCCATTGGCAAATCCCGTACACCATACACTGCTATAAGCAAGTCCGTTACAGGTAAGCTGTAACACCACCTGGACTCCGATAACAATGGCAAAGTAGGGCAGATTCCCCAGTGTATCATGTTTTTCCAGCTTCTGATGATAGAACTGCCCCATCTGAAAACAGGGATACAAAAACAGAATACGCCCCGGCATCTTATACCAGCCCCAAACATGACCCCCGATGGCGAAATACACTACCGACATGCCGACCAGCAGAGAACCCGCCAGAATCAGCCATTCCCGGCACAGATGAAGCTTTCTGAGAAGCAGACGCATACACAGATTCATTACCTCGATCAGAAACAGAACAGGAACAAACCATGCCGCGAAATTATACAGATACTGATACCCATGTAAAATGGGCTCTATAAACAGACTTTTGAAAGTAACCGGTTCTCCTAAAGTAAATCCGCCCCAGGTCCGCAATGCCCAGGCAATCAGTCCATATACCAGATTCCAGATAAAGTACGGCACCAGCAGCCTGCGAACCTTTTTCTTCAGATAGACAAGCGGGGTGTCCTCCTCCTGCAGCCTGTAAAAATAGCCTGATATAAACATGAAAAGAGGCACATGGAACGAATAGTAGGGAAACAGTTCCCCCACGGTCAGTATATTATAGTCCGCATGTCCTGCCACAATCATAATGATTGCCAATGCAGAAAGGATACCGAAAGCAGCATTGTAATCTTCTTGTATCATCTTTGTATTCATAGCACTGGTCTTCCCCTGTTTTTTGGTATACAATATAATAAATCATTGTCTTTCTATCCAGTGTACCAATAAACCGCCCGGATGGAAAGATTTTCTTGAGCATTAATCATAAGATGAACATAAGAAAGGATTGCGCACATGCATATCAAACATACGAAAGTATATTCGATGATACTATTGACAGGATTTCTGCTTCTCATGACCTCCTGCAAAAAGGAAACCCTGCCGGTCAGCGCGAATTCTCTGAGAGCTTCGGACATAGTCTCCGAACCGGTGGCAGGTACCGGGCAGAATCCCTGTGTTGATCTGAGCGTTCCCACATATATTACTAAAGTAAATGACATCTATTTCATCGTAGACTGCTATCACAATCAAGTTATTTATCACGATAATCTGACTGACCCGCTCTATGAATGGCAGGTCATGACCTCGGACATCAATATGGGACATACACTGGCCAGTGACGGACTGGTCTACCTGATCGATGATACCGAAAACAACCGGATTCTTATTTTTGAGAAAAAAGATGGCGTCTTTTATCACACCCAGACCTTTGATGAAATCGGCAACAGACCCCACTATATTATTTACGACGAGACTACGGATACCTTCTATGCCTGGAGCTCCATGAACGGCGAAATGTATCTGTTCCGCCACAATCCTGATGACAGCCGTATGTATCTGACGGAAATCCGCAAGATAGATTCCCTATCTGACACTTATGTCAGATCTTTCACCATACTGGATGACAAAATCTATTTTGTTTCCGGCATTCCCGGTAATCCTGCTATTTTAGAAGCCAGTCTGGACACCTTTGAGATCATCAATACCTATCCCGTACCGGATTCTATGGCCGGGATGATCCAGCTTACGAAGATCGAGGATGACTACTACATTACCATATCAACCGATATCAATGGTAGCCAGGACTACGCCACCATAGTGCGCACCAATGATCTGTCCGGTTTATCGGAAGGAAACTATGAAGATATCTATGAATACTTTATCGGCGGAGGAACCCCCTATTACATCACACAGATTGATGATGCCTATTATCTGACAGAGCACAGGATTCCCGGTCATTCCATCTGGAGATTCCGGATAACTGACAGGGAAATTACGGATGTGGAGACCATTTACTAGGTCTCCGTTTTCTTTTTCCTCAGGGAACTCTACGGAACGTTGATTGCATTTGCTCACGCAGTCTTCTACAATACTGATATCGGCAATCGCCGATAGAATACTGAAAAGAGAAAAGAAATATGGATAACGCAAAAATCGGAAAATTAATATATCAATTACGTCAGGAAAAAGGGATGACACAACTGCAGCTGGCCGGTGAACTGAACAGCAATGAGATTCTGGGCGGCAACATGAAGAAAATGCACTTCTATGTCTGCCCCGTCTGCGGCAACATGATTACCGCAATGACAAATACCGGTATATCCTGCTGCGGAAAAAAGCTGCAACCTCTGCAGCCCCACAAGGCCGATGAAAAGCAAAAACTGAATGTTGCCAGAATAGAGAATGACTTCTATATCACAGCCAATCATCCCATGGAACGCGAACATTACATTCCTTTTGTGGCATTACTGACAAGTGACACTCTCATGCTGCGAAAGCTTTATCCCGAATGGGAGTTGCTGGTTCGTATTCCCATTTTCTCTCATGGCAGATTGCTCTGGTATTGTAACCGGCACGGTCTGTTTTATCAGGATGTATGATAAGTGCCGGTTTCCGACATTAAACAGCCCCATATCACAGATAGTTTTAGAATGCTGTCAGC
>JALETS010000132.1 GCA_022781395.1 Lachnospiraceae bacterium
TAGTGCCAGCTCTCTTGTGGTAATGACATGATCCATATCGCGCATTTCCGGTTTGCCCAGATAGGTTCCGGCAGCGCACATTTCCTCTCTGCGGATTTCCATTTTCTTGGCAGCACACGGGGTCAGTGCTACGTTGACGATCTTCTCCGGGTCGATGCCCATTTTCTGTGCAAAATAGGTTTTGATGGTAGGCCCCTGCATGCCGATTGGGCTCTTGGCAGAGGAAATATTCGGTAAGAGTTCCGGATAATAAAGCTCTGCAAAGCGAACCCATGCCGGACAACAGCTGGTAAACTGGGGCAGTGGCTTGGTACCTTTGGTAACCCGTTCGATCAATTCACTTGCTTCTTCCACAATGGTAAGATCTGCAGCGAAGTTTGTATCTAAGACATAATCTACACCAAGGGCACGCAGCAGGGATACCATTTTGCCTTCCACAAAGGAACCGTCCGGCATACCGAATTCTTCTCCCAGAGCTGCCCTGACAGAGGGTGAAGTACTGACAATTACAATTTTGCCGGAGTTTTTAACAGCCTCCCGGACTTGTCCATATTCGTATTTCTCGGTAATGCTGTTGACGGGACATACATTGGCACACTGACCGCAGCCGATACAGATTGCCTTATTTCCTGTCGCTTCCAACGTATAGGTGCCGTGCACGCTGATATCATTGGTACAGATCTCTTTACACATGCCGCATTTGATACATTTGCCCTCATCACGGCAGATACTCGGATTATCCGCTTCGATGGGAACACGTACTTCCAGTGGTAAATGACTCATAGTTTCCTCCTTAGTATTTTATCAAGCATTGCGTTGCAATTCTTGTAACGCAAACCGTTAAGTATGAGTTTAGTATACTAAAAATTCCGACATTTTTCTATTCATTCTTTCTATTTTCATTCATTTTTTTAGGGAAATATTATAATCTGTGAAAGCTTTGGATAGAGACTGCCTGTTGCGGTGGGACGATGTAATAGGTTATAATATTTTCATCGTACAGGAATAAAAATGTGCATAAGTAATGGAGATTTCTAAATGAGATTTGATCGAAAACAGGATAGTAAACGGATTGTCGTAATTGTGGCTGCGGCATTTCTGATGGCGCTTAATATCAAGACCTTTGTCAGAACAGGCGGCTTATATCCGGGCGGTGCAACCGGATTGACCATTCTGATACAGACTATCTGTGAGAGATTCTTAGGGCTTGTGGTGCCCTACACGGTTATCAATCTGCTGTTAAATGCGTTTCCGGTTTATGTAGGCTTTCGGTTCATCGGCAGGAAGTTTACCATCTATTCCTGCCTGATGATTGTGCTGACCAGCTTCCTGACGGATATCATACCGGGATTTGTCATCACATATGACACCTTATTGATCAGTATTTTTGGCGGTATGATCAATGGGCTGGTGATCAGTATGTGTCTGATGGTAAATGCCACTACCGGAGGAACGGATTTTATTTCTATCTATCTGTCCGAGAAGAAAGGGATGGATGCCTGGAATCTGATTCTGGGGCTTAATGTTGTGATTCTGTCTGTTGCAGGTCTTCTGTTTGGTTGGGACAAGGCATTGTATTCGATTATTTTCCAGTTTGCCTCTACTCAGGTGCTTCATGTGCTTTATAAGAAATACCAGAAGCAGACCTTTTTCATTGTGACCGGGAAGCCGGAGGAAATCTGTGATGCCATTTACAAGGTAAGCAGACATGGCGCAACCATTCTGGAAGGACGGGGCTCCTATGAACATTGCGAGCGGAATGTGGTGTATTCCGTGGTTTCCAGAGAAGAGGTAAAGAAAGTGCTGCAGGCGGTAAGAACTGTGGATTCGGAAGCATTTATCAATGAGCTAAAGACAGAAGGGCTGTCGGGACGCTTCTATCAACGGCCGACAGACTAAAGAATAACTTATGAGGGATTAAAGGGAATTACAAATGAAGATTAAAACAGCAAAAATGAAGTATGAAGATGTGCTTGCCATTCCGGTGCCTGTGCACAAGAAGCCGGTCAGACAGGCCTTCGTTTTTCGCCTATTGCTTCGGTTGTTGTCCATCATGGATTTGCGGGCGACCCATTTTACTTGTAAAAAAATAGGCATGGAACGGCTTGGAAAGGATGACCCCTGTCTGGTGTTAATGAATCATTCCAGTTTTATTGATTTAGAGATTGCATCCACAGTGCTTTTTCCAAGGCAGTTCCATATTGTATGTACGTCAGACGGCTTCGTGGGAAAAGAATGGCTGATGCGGCTGATTGGCTGTATCCCCACGAAAAAATTTATTAATGATGTGACACTGGTGCGGGATATGATCTATACTGTAAAACAGTTGAAAAGCTCTATTCTGATGTATCCGGAGGCCAGCTACAGCTTTGACGGTACCGAGACGCCCCTTCCGGAGAGCCTGGGAAAATGTCTGAAGCTGTTAAAGGTTCCTGTAGTCATGATCCGTACCAAAGGCGCTTTCGCCAGAGATCCCCTTTATAATAATCTGCAGCTGCGCAAAGTACAGGTGTCTGCTGAGATGGAATATCTGCTTTCTCCTGAGGAGATTGCCGAAAGATCCACCGGGGAATTGAATGAGATTTTGCAGGAGCAGTTCTCTTTTGACTATTTTCGCTGGCAACAGGAAAACCATGTTAAGATTGCAGAGCCGTTTCGCGCGGATGGTCTGAACAGGATGCTTTACAGGTGTCCGAATTGTCACGCGGAAGGAAAGATGGCAGGACAGGGAACCCGTCTGCGCTGCA
>JALETS010000135.1 GCA_022781395.1 Lachnospiraceae bacterium
GCTGGAGAAGGACATTTCATCCATACCTATATGGGTGACGGCAATCCGCTTCCAAGCTATGAGGGTGAACCGACCCTGATAGGAATCGAAGGAGATATTGACAGCTTTACCGGGATGATATGGGATAATCTGAACGAAGAGAATAAGGTATCACTGTTTGTCAGATATATTGAGATTGAAACCGGTAAATATGAGACACGAATTGTTAATAAGAACCAGTAAATATCTATGTAACAGATAAGGAAAGGATACAGATTATGAACGAATTAGAATTGAAATACGGCTGTAACCCCAATCAGAAGCCGTCCAGAATCTTTATGGCAGACGGAAGTGACCTGCCGATCAAGGTGTTAAACGGCAAGCCGGGATATATCAACTTCCTGGATGCATTTAACGGCTGGCAGCTTGTGAAGGAACTGAAGATAGCAACCGGACTTCCGGCAGCGACCTCCTTTAAGCATGTGTCTCCTGCCGGAGCGGCAGTAGGTCTTCCACTTACCGATGTGGAGAAGAAGATTTACTGGGTAGATGATCTGGATATAGAGTTTACGCCCCTTGCCAATGCCTATGCCAGAGCGAGAGGAGCCGACAGAATGAGTTCCTTTGGAGATT
Organism: Lachnospiraceae bacterium; assembly: GCA_022781395.1. Lineage (GTDB taxonomy): Bacteria > Bacillota > Clostridia > Lachnospirales > Lachnospiraceae > UBA3282. The sequence continues at coordinate 613 of JALETS010000135.1, forward strand.
TCATATCTCTGTCTAATGTGTGTGATGTGGCAACGGCAAAGATTATTAAGCGGGAGGTATCCGACGGTGTTATTGCACCGGGGTATGAGCCGGAGGCATTGGAAATCCTTAAGGCTAAGAAAAAGGGTAATTACAATGTGATCGAGATCGATGAGAACTATGTACCTGCGCCTACGGAAGTGAAACAGGTATATGGCATCAGCTTTGAACAGGGCAGAAATGAGTTACATATTGATAAGGATTTCTTTGACAATATCGTGACAGAAAGCAAAGACTTGCCGGAACAGGCGAAGATAGATCTGGCAATTGCCATGATAACCCTGAAATATACCCAGTCCAATTCCGTATGCTATGTGAAGGGTGGTCAGGCCATCGGTATCGGTGCAGGACAGCAGTCCCGTATCCACTGTACCAGACTGGCAGGCTCCAAGGCAGACAACTGGTTCTTACGCCAGTCTCCAAAGGTGTTGGGACTGCAGTTCGCAGATGGTATCGGCCGTGCTGACAGGGATAATTCCATTGACCTTTATATCGGAGAGGATTACATGGATGTGCTGGCAGAAGGTACATGGCAGAAGTTCTTCAAGGTGAAACCGGAAGTGTTCACAAGAGAAGAAAAGAGAGCCTGGCTAGACCGGATGAGTGATGTGGCACTTGGCTCCGATGCTTTCTTCCCCTTCGGAGACAACATTGAGCGCGCCCATAGGAGTGGCGTGCAATATGTGGCACAGCCGGGTGGTTCCGTGCGTGACGACAATGTGATCGAGACCTGTAACAAATATGGTATGACCATGTGCTTTACGGGAATCAGATTGTTCCATCACTAGAACAGTTTATAAGAAACCCTGAAATATCATGCGAAGTGACCAATGAGTCAGATATGGTGTTTCGGGGTTTTTATAATATGCCAAATATTTAAGCAAACTATCCTTTTGGACAGTTTACTTTTCCTATGAAAATCAAGTATAATAGTAAAAAATGGCGAATTGTGCGATTCTTTAATATTATGGAAGAAATGATAGAAGAAGCTAAGACAAAGGAGAAAGTAAAAGTGGGAAGAACAGTATTAGTGGTAGACGATGATGTAATGAACTTAAGGATGATAGAAATGACACTTAAGCGGAAGGAATATGAGGTAATCAAAGCAGATTCCGGACAGGCTGCTCTCGCGCGCCTGCAGGAGAAAGCGGTAGATTTGATTTTATTGGATGTGGAGATGCCGGGAATGAGTGGCATTGAAACACTTGATGAGATCCGGTCAAGACAGGGGCTTTCACAGGTGCCGGTTTTGTTTTTGTCTGCTTCCGAGGATATGGAAGCGGCAGTGGAAAACGGAGAATATGCAGTACAGGGATTTATTAATAAACCAATTCTTCCGCAAAAGTTATATGAGCGGATAGAAGAATTCTGCAACTAGGAGAAGCTTATGTCATTAGTATATAATATTTATTTCGAAGTAGCCTCTATCATTTTTCTTGTTATTTTGTTTATCATTACAAGATTAATGTACAATATGCAGTCTGCAGTTAATAAAGAGTTTCTGAAACTGATTCTGATTGTGCTGCTGGCAGATATTCTGGACGTGGTTTCAGCCATTACCATTAGCTATGCGTCTGTGATCCCTATATGGGTCAATATGCTGGTGAATACAATATATTTTGCTGTTGGTGTATTTGTGGGCTTCCAGTTTATGTGTTACTGTGAGTATTATATTCATAGAGAGAAGAAACGGGGAATACTTTATAAAATAAATCGGGCAATAGTTACGGTGTATTTTTGCCTTCTTTTTGTGAATCTTTTTACAGGTTGTTACTTTACTTTTGAGGCCAATCAGTATGTGCATGGGCCTTTGTATATTGCTACTTATTTTACACAGTTCTATCTGATCCTATCTACAGGTGCGATGCTGATTTATCATTTTAATGTCTTTAAGCCGTGGCAGAGAGTGTCTGTGCTTATCTTTTTGGCGCTAAGTCTGATAGGCTCATTGATACAGGTGTTACTTTTCCAGGATGTATTGCTTGTGTTCTTTACGATTTCCATAGGCCTTTTTTTGATGATGTTTACAATGGAAACCCCGGATTATCAGAAACTAGTAAAGACGATTGAAGAGCTGCAGAGAACTAAGGAAATTGCGGAGAAGGCGAAGGAGGAGGCTGAAAGCGTCAGAGAGATGGCACAGGAGGCTAACCGTGCCAAGACGGATTTTCTGGCAAATATGTCACATGAGGTTCGGACGCCCATTCATGCAATTCTTGGATATAACGAGATCATTATGGAAGAGACCAAGGAAAGCGCAACAGCAGAATATGCCATGAATGTGCGGGCAGCAGGCAGGACGCTGCTTTCCATCGTTAATGATATTCTGGATTTTACCAATATTGACAAAGGAGAACTGAAACTGGAGAATACATCCTATTATGTGATGTCATTTCTTCAGGATGCCATTACATATGCAGAATATGATGCACAGAAAAAGAACCTGGAGTTAAGAGTTTCGGTGGATGAACTGCTCCCAAGACAGCTTTCCGGAGATGTCGTGCGTTTGATGCAGATTGTAAATAATCTGCTGTCTAATGCAGTTAAATATACGATGGAGGGCTTTATAGAATTTCGGGTCACATGGCACAAGAAGAATGATTCCGCTGGCAGTATGGAGATATCGGTTTCGGACAGTGGCATCGGTATGAAGCAGGAGGATGTTGAGCGGATTTCCGAAAGCTTCTCACGTTTTGATTCCAGAAAAACACGCGATATCCAGGGAATCGGACTGGGGCTTACGATTGTGACAAGACTGTTAAAACTGATGGGCGGAGAATTAAAGATTGACAGTGAATACGGCAGGGGAAGTACGTTTACCTTTCAGGTGAATCAGGCTGTCATTGATGAGACTCCGATTGGCAGGATAGAGTATAAAAACAGCAGCAAATTACTTCTGCAGCCGGAAGAAGAGGATGAATTTATTGCGCCAAAGGCACATATTCTGACAGTGGATGATAATATCATGAATCTGGAATTATTCTGTGGCATATTGAAAGATACGAAGATTTCTATTGATACAGCAAGTAACGGAGAAGAAGCACTGAAGTTGTTGGAGAAAAATACGTATGATATCGTATTTCTGGATCATATGATGCCTGTCATGGATGGCATGGAAGCACTGAGAGAGATCAAAAAACGAAAGCTTTGCCCGGAAACACCGGTTATTGTTCTGACAGCGAATGCAATAGCAGGTGAGAAAGAAATGTATCTGGATGCCGGTTTCGTCGATTATCTGTCAAAACCGATTCTTGGCAGACAGCTAAAGCAGATAATACGATACTGGCTGCCGGATGAGCTGATTGAATCAATTGTTAAGGATTCTGTACAGGAACAGAGTGACAGTCGGAATCTGATAGAGCAGGCGGGTGCTTACCTTGATACTGCTACAGGACTGACTTATTGTTGTGACAGTGAGGAATTTTATATAGACATGCTGCTTACATATCTGAATAATCAGAAGAGTGACAGTATTGAAGAGGCTTATCAGAAGGAGGACTGGGAGAATTACAGAATCCTGGTGCATGCGCTTAAAAGTACCTCGTTATCAATAGGTGCGTGCGAGCTTTCTGAGCAGGCAAAGGCACTGGAAACAGCGGCAAAAGAAGATGATATCGGATTTATCAGAGAGCATCATGTAGACACCATGGAAAAGTACAGTAGTCTGTTGTCTCATTTGCAGACAATTCTGCAGGAACCGGAGCAGGAAGAAAAGGATGTGCATGAGCAGGCAGAGGCATTGCCGCACATTCTGGTGGTGGATGATGATATCATGAACCTGCGTATAGCTGAGAAGATGCTTAAGGGGCAATTTCTGGTTGATTGTGTGGATTCCGGTAAAAAAGTACTGGAATTTCTTAAGGACAAACTTCCGGATTTGATTTTATTAGACCTGCATATGCCGGACATGGATGGATTTGAGGTAATGAGACAGCTTCAGGCTGATGAAAAATATCGGGGTATTCCGGTCATCTTTCTGACGGCAGATGATGACAGAGATACCGAGGTAAGAGGGTTTCAGGCAGGTGCAATGGACTTTGTTACCAAGCCCTTTGTATATGAAATTGTCCTGCAGCGTGTAAGCCGGCTGGTGGAGCTTAACAGGCTCCAGAAAGATCTGGAGAAGGAAGTCAGACGCCAGACAGCAAAGGCGGAAGAACGACAGCACAGAGTGGAGCAGATGTCACTTCAGGCGGTACAGACGCTGGCAAGAACGATTGATGCAAAGGATGCTTATACGAACGGACACTCTTACCGGGTGGCAGAATATTCTGTGCTTCTGGCCAGAGAATTGGGATGGCAGGAAGAAGAGGTGGATAATCTTCGCCATGCAGCTCTTCTGCATGATATCGGTAAAATCAGTATTCCGGATTCTGTATTGAATAAGCCTACGAAACTGACAGATGAAGAATATAGTGTAATTAAATCACATGCTGCAAAGGGCGGCGAGATACTTAAGTGTATTACTGCAATTCCGGGGGCGGATCTTGTTGCAAGGCATCATCATGAGAAATATGATGGAACCGGATATCCGGATGGACTGAAAGGAGAACAGATTCCAAAGAGTGCCAGAATTGTTGCCATTGCGGATGCTTATGATGCAATGAGTTCCAGACGTATCTATCGCAAAGGGCTTTCTAATGAGATTATTCGCGAGGAGCTTGTCAAAGGAACAGGAACGCAGTTCGAACCGGAGTCTGTAGAAGTATTTATCAGATTATTTGATGAGGGTCGTCTGGTAATACAGGAATATGCTGAGAATGGAGTACAAGGAGACACGAGTGAAGAAGTATCTACTCAGCTTCTGCAGCAGGTTGTGAAGACGATTCATGATCAGCAGGGTGCGGAAGAATGTGATTCGTTGACAGGTCTTTTACTGCGGAATGTGGGTGAAACTCAAATTGCGGAGGCGATGCAGGAAGAAAACGGATGCCTTGCATTTATAGATGTAGATAATTTAAAGAAAATCAATGATACGATTGGACATAAAGCTGGAGACCGGCTGCTTACACTGGTGGGATCTATTCTGGCAGAGTATTCCCAAAACAGCATTACGTGCAGACTGGGAGGAGATGAATTCCTTCTGTATATGAAAGGCATTACAAGGGATGGAGCGACGGAACGTGTGGAGAACATCATAGAGACCTTCCGTAAGAAAAAGGATGAAGATATAGCTGTCCGTCAGGCATCCCTGTCAGCCGGATTATGCATGACTACGCCACTGGATGTTTATGCAGATGTGTATAATAAGGCGGACAAGGCTTTATATCATGTAAAACGCAACGGCAAGGCAGGATACAGCTTCTATAGGAAAGAGGATTATATTGAGCAGTCTCATGACAATGTAGACTTGTTGCAGGTTATGGAGGCATTAAAGAACAGTGGGGATTATGCCGGTGCCATGAATGTGGAATACAGGGAGTTCGCCAAGATGTTTGAATATGTAGGCAATTTGCAGCATCGATATAAGCATGACGTTCATCTCCTGATGATTACGTTGGAGAATCAGACCGGTGAAACACTTTATATCGATGAGCTGGAGGAGACTATGGCATATATGGAGATAGCCATCAGGGAAACAATCCGGACTGTCGATATTTGTACCCGGTACAGCAATGTGCAGTATCTTGTCATTCTTTTGGAGGCAGGTAATTCAAACGTGAAGACAATTGTGGATCGTATTTTCCATAATTTCTTTAAACGATGTGATAATAAGAAGCTGAAGCCTGTTTATTCTGCGCTGCGGGCCGATCAGGAGGATTAAGGCGTAATCACAGCGCCGGGATGGATCTATATGGAGGAATGGAATGAAACGTTTAAGCATGATAGCCGGAATTATTATCATTCTGATTATAGCCGGAATTGCTGCCATTAATATTAAGCAGGCGGATACAGACATTACAAAGCAACAGACCAAAGTTGGATTTATCCTGAATGGCGCGATTGATGATGCAAACTGGGGACAGTCTCACTATGAGGCTATGGAAGTCAGCAGGGAAGAACTGAATCTTGCCATCGAATATCGTGAGGATGTGCCGATGGATGGTGGCTGTGTCCCGGTTATGGAAGAATTAATTGAGGATGGCTGTGAGATCATCATCTGCAATTCCTTTGAGTATGGCGAATATGAGCTGCAGGTGGCGGAAAGGCATCCGGATATACACTTTTTCCATGCAACCGGAGTAGAGGAAGCACCAAACCTTTCTACCTATTTTGGGAGAATGTATCAGATGCGGTATTTGTGTGGTATTGTAGCAGGATTACAGACAGAAACAAATGAAATCGCTTATGTTGCTGCCTATGATATATCGGAGGTTAACAGAGGAATCAATGCATTTACTATGGGAGTTCGCAGCGTGAACCCTGATGCAACGGTCTATGTACGCTTTTGCAATACATGGATGGATGACCAGGAGACAGGTGAAGCGGCAATGGAATTGTTTGACAGACATGACATTGATGTTATGACAGTACATTCCGATTCCCTGGCAGCTTATGATGAGGCAGACAGGCGCGGAATCTGGATTATCGGATATAATTGCGATAACACTGAAAGATATCCGGAGCACTTCCTGACAGCAGCCGTGTGGAAGTGGGAGAATTTCTATACACCAAGAATCCGGGAAGTATTGCAGAACAAATTTGTCAGCAGACATTACTGGGAGGGGATTGAGAGTGGTATGATTTCTCTTTCGCCGTTTACGGACAATGTTAAGCAGGGAATCAGACCAATTGTAGAAGAACAGCAAAAGAGAATGGAGAGAGGAGTCTTTGATGTTTTCTATGGACCCGTTTATGATAATGAAGGAAATCTGCGGATAAATGAAGGGGAAAGTATGACAGACGAGTCAATGCTCAATTCTTTTGACTGGTATGTAGAAGGGGTAATGATAGATGAAGATTAGAAAAAATGGTGTGTTTCTTTTAGGAGCCGGCATTGTCCTGCTTCTTATTATTGGAAGCATTCTGTTATTTAGTAATAAGAAGAAGGGAGATAAAATGGTAATCGGTGTGATTCTGCCTGGGTCATCGGACGAGCCCGGATGGAACGGGATTCATTATCAGGGGATAAGGGATGCCTGTGCAGAATTAGGGGTAACGATGGAACTTTATGAAAATGCGCCGGAATATTCGGGAGAATGTGAGAAAGCCGTCCGTGAAATGGCAGAGAAAGGAATCAAGGCGATTGTTTTAGAAAGTTACAACTATCCGGATGAAATCGAGGAAACAATCAAGGAATATCCTGACATCTCGTTCTATTGCTGTTCTTCGGATAGAAATCTGGACAATTATAAGACATATTTCGCGAGAGTGTATCAGGCAAGATATCTGTCAGGAATTGTCGCAGGTATGAAAACGAAAAGCAACCATATCGGCTATGTGGCAGCCATGGATAACAATGAAGTCAATAGGGGAATCAATGCCTTTACTCTGGGGGTACGAAGTGTAAATCCGGAGGCTGTCGTCTATGTTTCCTATACCGGAGACTGGGATAATGGGGAAAAAGAAAGACAGGAAGCAGCAGCACTTGTGAATAACTGCCGGGTGGATGTTCTTGCCTATCATCAGAATCAGCCCTTTGTTGTGGGCATGGCAGAGGAACTGGGGGTCTATGTGATTGGCTATAACATTGACCGGGGAGAGTACTCAGATTGCCTGCTGACTTCCGTTGTATCGAATTGGAATATGGTCTATCAGGAGATTATTGCGGATTATTTACAAAACAAAGAAATCGGAGTTCGGAATTACTGGATTGGTATTGAAAAGGATGCAGTAGAGCTTTCGTTCTATTCCAAAGAGGTCTCACAGGAGATGATTGATGCGGTGGAATTTGCAGCTGACCGGCTACGGGATGACAAGGAGGTATTCTCCGGTCTTATCTATGATAATGCGGGGAATATAAGGTGTAATGAAAATGAAGTAATCCGGGATGAAATATTGCAGCAGCAGATGAACTGGCTCGTAGAGGGAGTGGAGATATATGAAGTCAATTAGAAAGAGAATCAGTGCCAGAATGCTGGCCGGTTTGCTCATATTCGTTGGTGTGATGATATTTGTCGGTTTCCTGATGCGGGGCAAATTGAATGCCTTACTGCGCACTCATATAGAGAATTCAGTTGCTGCACAGGCAGAACTTTTGTCTAAAAACACGCAGTATAAACTGGATGCAGAGATAACAAGACTTGCTGAAATCGCAGAAGAAATACGGATGCAGGAAGCAGATTATGCCAATATTCTGGATTTATATTCAGATATGGCGAAGAAAACGGAGTGTACCTACGGCCTTTTAACATTAGAGGGTACCGCCTGTTATGGTCAAAAGCTTTCCACGAGAGAATTTTCAGGGATTCGGGATTCCTTTCGTGGCAATAGTGCAATCAGTTACAGCGAGAAGGGCGGATTATTGTTTACTGTGCCGGTATGTCATGGTGACAATGTAAAGTATGTTCTCTATCAGAAATATGAAAAGGAAGAAGCGGCGTTGCAATTTGCAATAGACTGCTTTGAGAAAAAGGGTTATGTAAGCATTCGTGATATAGATGGTACTGTGGTTGTGGAATCAGCCAATGCAGAGCTGGAGAATAGAACGGCGCTGACGGAGGCGGATTTTGCATCCATTAGTCAGAAACTGAATGAGCGGTTAAATGTGGCATCTTCAGCCTGTATCTATCAAAAGGTGTCAGGAGGGGAATACTATTTCTTTAAGGCTGACCTGCAATGGACAGGAATGTCATTGGTCGGTATGGTTCCGGAAGAAGTTGCAGCCGCTGATGTCAGAGGAATCGGCATGCTGGTGTTATGGGTATTTGGTCTGCTTCTGGTGTTATTTGTCATTGGATGTTTCTATCTGTTTTTATCTGAGCAGAAGATACAGGAGAGCAAGGAACTGAGAGAAGCAAAGCTGGCCGCAGAAACTGCAAACAGAGCCAAATCAGATTTTCTTGCCAATATGTCTCATGAAATCCGTACTCCAATCAATGGTATTCTTGGCATGGATGCCATGATGCTGAAGGAATGCAAGGATGAGAGTCTGCTGGAATATGCCAAGAATATTCAGAGTGCCGGACAATCCCTGCTATCCATCATCAATGATATTCTGGATATTTCTAAAATAGAATCGGGTAAACTCGAGATTCTCCCTACGGAATATGAATTATTTTCTGTTTTAAATGATTGCTATAATATGACAAAAGCCCGGGCAGAGAACAAGGGACTTGCTTTTCAAATGCAGATTGATCCGGAATTACCTTCCGGTATGTATGGCGATGAAGTAAGAATCCGGCAGATTATCAATAATTTATTGTCTAATGCCGTGAAATACACGAAAGAAGGAACCGTTACCCTTTCTTTAAATTATGAGAGTACAGAAGATGACGGAATACAGCTTATCATTTCAGTAGCAGATACAGGAATCGGTATCAGAGAAGAAGATATCGGTAAACTGTTTGAGTCTTTTACCAGAGTGGAAGAAAAGCGCAATCGTAATATTGAAGGAACCGGTCTGGGTTTAAATCTTACAAAGAATCTGGTAGAACTGATGGGCGGACAGATTTCCGTAGAGAGTGTTTATGGAGAAGGTTCATGTTTCACTGCCAAAATCCCGCAAAAGGTTATGAACGCTGAGCCGATGGGAGATTTTGGCAAGCGTTATCAGCATTTCCTAAATACTTCGGGTACTGAGATGTTATCTGTTTTTGCACCGGATGCACAGATTCTGGTGGTAGATGATGTGGAAATGAATCTTAAAGTCGTGACAGGACTTCTGAAGGAGACGGGTATACAGATTGACACAGCAGTCAGTGGCAGGGAATGTCTGGAATGTGTCAAAGCAAAGCGTTACGATATCATTTTCCTGGATCATATGATGCCGGAGATGGATGGTATTGAGACTTTGCAGCATATGAAGCTGATTACAGATAATCCAAATAGTGAAACACCGGTTATCATGCTGACGGCGAATGCGATTATCGGCGCCAGGGAAGAATATCTGCAGGCCGGTTTTCAGGATTACCTTACAAAACCGATCCGGGAAGAAGAATTGCGGGAAATGCTTGCCAGGTATCTGAGACCGGAACTGCTCCGCCAACCGGAAGAACGGGGCGAAGTGCCGCAGGATGAGTCAAAACAGCAAAAGACATCAGAAAAGCATAGAGAAGCCGAACCGACCCCACAGGCCGGTTTTACTGAAGCGGAGAAGGCGGAGATCATGCAACGCCTGAGAGGAATTGCCGGTCTGGATATACAGACCGGACTTGGATACTGTCTGGATGAGGAAGATTTTTATATACAGATGCTGCAAGAGTATATGAAGGCTGATAAAATACCGGATTTAGAGCGATATTTCGATGCAGAGGACTGGAATGAGTACAGAATTACGGTGCATGCCCTGAAAAGCACATCCCATACGCTTGGTGCCGTACATCTTTCGGAGGAGGCAAAGGCGTTGGAAATGGCAGCGAAAGCCGGGGATACGGATTATCTCAGGTCACATCATAAAGGAATGCTTTCGGAATATCTGCAATTATCGGGTCAACTTAAGAGTATACTGGGAGGAACACGGTGAGAGAAAAGAGTACAGACCTGGAATTTCAGACAATGTTTCATATAACATATATTATGATAATCTCCATTCTTGGAATGCTGTTGATGATAGTTACGGCACTCTTTCAATGGGATTACTGGCAGATTGTATGTCTGATGCTTGGGATAGGAACTATTTGCTGTTGGATAATACATTTTATCCAGGCAGGGACAGCCGGAATGAGAGTCGGTTTTTACACAGTCTTTGTACTGGTGGGATTGCTATACTACGGCGGGCATGAAACCTCCTTAACGGATGTACCGATTTTGATCTGCCTGTTTACCATTATATTGTCAGTACAGCAGGACATGAAATTTATTTATCTGATGGCGTCCTCTTATCTGGTCGTGCTCTTATGGCATATTTTCGGAACAGGCTATGTTCATATGGGGATGGATGAGCTGGTCTTTTCAAGGATGATTCTCGGCATTGTCTGTACGTTGTGTGCCATTTTTATCGCCAGATTTTTTATCAGACAGCAGAAGCGGGAGCGGCAGTTGCGGTGTAAAGTCGAAGGAGAGCTGATGGATGCCAAGAGAGAAAATGAGAGATTTCTTGTCAACGTATCCCATGAACTGCGTACTCCGATTAATGCGGTTAATGGTATGAGTGAGATCATACTTCACAGAGAGTTGGATGATGGGCTGAGAGCGGAAGTGGAATCAATTCAGAATGCAGGAAGACGTTTGTATGGTCAGGTCAGCGATATTCTGGATTATTCGGAGCTGATTACGGATACGCTCGTGGTGTCTGCCGAGGATTATGAACCGCTGTCAGTAATAAATGATGCCATTATGGGATTGCAGTGGCATCGAATGAATCAAAAGCTGGATGTGGCAATCGATATACAGCCGGATATGCCGAAGCTGCTGCATGGAGATGCCGGTAAACTAAAGAAAATAATTCAGGCACTTATGGATAATGTTATCAAATTTACAGAGTCAGGCGGAGCATACCTATATATCGGAAAACGAGAGGAAGAGTATGGAATCAACCTGAACATTGATGTGTGGGATACCGGTATCGGTATGAGTGAGGAGCAGCTGCAAAAGATATTTACTCATTTCTATAAAGGAGATTCCGATATTGAGCGTAAGACAGGAGGGCTTGGGCTGGGACTGGCAATCGTCCATGGCATGGTCGCTGCAATGGGTGGATTTATCTCAATTAAAAGCAAGGTTTCGGAGGGAACGCATGTCCATGTTGTGATTCCTCAGCAGGTGGTGGATAGAAAAGCATCTATCAGTATAGAAAAGAGTGGAGAGTTTCAGATTGTATGCTATTTTAATTCAGAAAAATATGTTCGTGCTGAGATCGCTGATTATTATGCTTCGATGATAGGGCATATCAAAAATGCGTTTAATCTTAATATCAGTCGGGCAGATTCGCTGGATTCCCTGAAGAAGATGGTGGCAGAAAATCCGGTTACTCATGTATTTGTTGCCAACTGGGAATACGGAATGGATCGGAAGTATTTTGAAGATTTAAGCAAAAAAATATATACGATCGTTTTTGCAGATGAATCTTTTATACTACCCGAGAACAGTAATGTACATGTATTGAGAAAGCCCGTCTATCTGTTGTCAGTCATTAACCTGTTAAATATGACAATGCCGGGTACTTTTGAGGATGGCAGAAAGGCAGAACAGGAGGAAAAGCTGCATTTTGATGGTGTGAGGGCCCTGGTAGTAGATGATGACAGTATGAATCTGGTGGTTGCTGACGGTATATTGAAGACCTATGGAATCGAAGCAGACACCTGCTTAAGCGGAGAGCATGCAATAGAGAAATGTGCCATTACGGATTATCAGATTATCTTTATGGATCATATGATGCCGGGTATGAATGGCGTTGTCGCCATGCAGAAGATAAGGGAGCTTCGAAATGGACAGTATAAACACATTCCTATTGTTGTATTGACTGCGAATGCAGTGAGCGGGGCAAGGGAGATGTTCCTTGGGGAGGGCTTTGATGAATTTATATCTAAACCTGTCGAGATCACCGCAATGTCACGTATTTTACGGAAAATGCTGACAGGAGGAGAAAATGGATGAATAGAAAAATACCACTCTTAATAACGGCAGACAGTGTGTGTGACTTGCCGGAGGAGCTGATTGCCCAATATAACATCGTTATTCAGCCATATTTTGTGCGGACGAAGGAAGGACGCTTTGTGGATGGCACGGAAGTTGTTCTGGATGATCTGTTTATCTATATGGAGCAGGCAGAGAATTATGCCAAATCCGAGCCTCCGGAGGTGGAAGAGTATGAAGTCTTTTTTGAGAAGCAGTTGACTGTGGCAGAACAGATTCTACATATTACAATGGCTAAAAACGCCAGCGATGGTTATGATCATGCAGTTAAAGCGGCGGAGAAGTGCGGCAATGTAACAGTGTTTGATTCGGGTCAGCTTTCCAGCGGAATGGGATTGTTTGTAATAAAAGCTGCACAGATGGCACAGGAAGGAGCTACACCGGCGCAGATTCTTCCTGCACTTGCTGTGTCAAAATATCTGTCCTCGACCAGTTTTGTAGTGCGGGATACAGATTTTCTGCATCGTTCAGGGAGACTTTCTAAGGGAGTTAAGAAGCTTTGTGACAGAATGCTCCTGCATCCGGTTCTTATCATGAAGCATGACAGTATTGTGGCAGATCAGATTCTGGTCGGGCAGTGGACTGATGTAATCTGTAGATATATCAAATATACATTGAGAAGAACGTGGACAATTGACAAGGAAACACTTTTTATTACCCATGCCAATCTGGATGAAGAAACGCTGGAATTGATCAGAAATGAAGTAGAGAAGAGATGCCATTTCAAGAATATTTATTTCCAGCAGGCATCTTCGGCAATCTCCTGCAACTGCGGAAAGGGTGCATTTGGTTTATTGTTCTTAAGGAAGGAAAAGAGGGAGAAGAGACCGGTCGAATGTGAGGAGAACGGACAGATAAGAAAGTGGAAAAGTATTCTGGGATGGTTCATGAGTACGATTCTGAATGAGGATTACAGTATTCAGCAGAGAATGATGAATCTGATTCTGTCGGCAGCCTTTGTTGGCGGCTTTGCTGCTATGGCTGTCACGTCAGTTATGGGAGCATATGCAAGTGCGGTTGCTATTGCAGTGATATTACTTGTGGTATGTGCTGCCTTATATCTGTCTGTCAGAAAAAATAAAATGAGGATGGCCGGACTGCTCATCTGTCTCGGTGCAAATCTTGTTGTGTTTCCGATGATGTTCTTTACGTCAGGCGGAATTTACAGTGGTATGCCAATCTGGTTTGTTCTGGGACTGCTTTTTACATGGCTGATACTGGATGGGTGGACGTGTCTGCTCCTTTTTCTCATGGGGTTTGCTACAATGGCAGGCTGTATCCTGATAGCGGAAAACAATCCGGGTCTTCTTACACAGATGCCGGAGGGCTATATGGTTTCAGATGTCATACAGACAATTTTTATTGTATCCTGTATCTTTGGTGCCATTTTGAAATATCAGACATATATCTATGAGAAACAGAGGAAGCTGCTTATGGAGCATCAGGAGGAGCTGATAGCTGCCAATCATGCGAAAAGTACTTTCCTGGCGAATATGTCTCATGAAATCCGTACTCCGATCAACGGAATCATCGGTATGGATACCATGCTGCTTCGTGAGTGTGAGGACAATGAAATACTGAAGGAGTATGGCAGGAACATTCAGAGTGCAAGCCAGTCTTTGCTCTCTATTGTTAATGATATTCTGGATATCTCCAAAATTGAGTCGGGCAAGCTGGAGATTATTCCTGTGGAATATAATCTATTCTCTGTGATGAATGACTGCTATAACATGACTGCCTCCAGAGCTGCTGAGAAGGGTTTGGAATTTTCAATTTACATTAATCCTGCCATACCATGTGGTCTCTATGGAGACGAAGTGCGTGTTCGTCAGATTATTAATAATCTGCTCTCCAATGCAGTGAAATATACGAATGAGGGTAGTGTTGAACTGCATGTGGATTATGAAGGAAAACGGGATGCATCAATGCTGCTTTTGATTACCGTAAAAGACACAGGAATCGGTATCAGGAAGGAAGACATCGGCAGACTGTTTGAGAATTTTACCAGAGTGGATGAGAAGAAGAATCGAAATATTGAAGGAACCGGATTGGGACTTAATCTGACTAAAAATCTGGTGGAGATGATGGGCGGAGAGATTTCGGTCAGTAGTGTCTACGGGCAGGGATCAACCTTTCACGCGAGAATACAGCAGCAAATCCGGAACCATGAACCGATTGGAGACTTTAATAAGCGGTATCGTGAACAGATCGAAAGTGAAAATACTGATACAGAGCTGGTTTATGCTCCCGATGCACGTGTACTGGTGGTAGATGATGTGCCGATGAATCTGCTGGTTGCAAAGGGACTGCTCAAGTATACAGGTGTTGTGGTGGATACTGCGGAAAGCGGTATGGAGGCGCTTGACAGGATAGAGAAGGATAAATATGATCTGATTTTTATGGATCATCTGATGCCCAACATGGATGGTGTTGAGTGTTTTCATCGTATGCAAGAGAAGGGAAATCACCCCAATATTACGACGCCGGTTGTCATTCTGACAGCCAATGCAATACTCGGAGCGAGGGAGGATTATATGCAGGCGGGCTTTACAGACTATCTGTCCAAGCCGATTCAGGAAAAGGAACTGAATTCTATTCTGTTAAAATATCTGCCGCAGGAGAAACTGGCCTTGCGTCAGCTTGAGGAGCAGACGGAGGAAGCCCCGAAGCAGGGATTTGAAGGAATTGCCGGTCTGGATTTAAGCATTGGTCTGAATTACTGCATGAATGATATGGATTTCTATCGTGAAATGATAGCCGAATA
Organism: Lachnospiraceae bacterium; assembly: GCA_022781395.1. Taxonomy (GTDB): domain Bacteria; phylum Bacillota; class Clostridia; order Lachnospirales; family Lachnospiraceae; genus UBA3282. The sequence continues at coordinate 16,091 of JALETS010000135.1, forward strand.
TCTGAAAAATGATAAGCGGACTGCGATGGAAGAGTATTTCACACAGGAAGACTGGGAAAATTACCGGATCATAGTGCATGCATTAAAGAGCACTTCGCTGACCATCGGTGCAGCAGATCTGTCAGAACAGGCAAAGAAACTGGAAATGGCAGCGAAAAGCGGAGATGTGGATTATATCAGGGCGCATCATGGAGCGATGCTTGAAGAATACACAATATTATATAATAAACTTGCCATTCAGAATTTATCTTAGATAATGGAGCAATATATGTGTTTATAAGAATGATGAAAAAAGCGTAGGTAATTAATGCCTACGCTTTGAAACTTTTTATATGAGTAAGAGGTCTAATCATCAGAAAACAACAAAGGAGGTGCCATTGTTCAATGCTTTTTCAAGGAAAGGATAAGAAGGAACATAAGATAGAGCAGCTTTTGCTGGAAAATTACAACAGTTATTACCGTCTTGCATATAGCTATGTACACAATGAGTCAGATGCTTGTGATATTGTTCAGAATGGTGCATATAGGGCAATTTTGCACAGTGATACATTAAGACAGGAGAAATATGCGGCAACATGGATTTATCGCATTATGCTGAACGAAATATTCCGGTTTGTGAAAAAGGAACGGCCACTGTCTCTGGATGTAGTGGAAGCAGAGCAGGGAAAGGAAGACACATATGAGAATATAGATCTGCAGAGGGCGCTGGATATGTTGCCCAAAGAAGATAAAGCGGTTATCGAACTGAAATATTTCGAAGATATGAAGCTGACGGAGATTGCGGAAGTGATGAATGAAAATGTAAATACCATCAAAAGTCGGTTATACCGGGGACTGAAAAAGCTTCGCGTGGAATTTGCGGATGACTGATCGTGGAAATAACAATGTTTACAGGAAAGGATGGTACATTATGAGACAAAGGGAACAGAATATGGATAAGATGGTAAATGTAAAGAACCGGTACAAAGCTGTTAAAATGTCAGAATTGCAGATAGAGTCCATGAAGAAGAGTATTGCCAAAGCAAAGAGGGAGAAACAGCGGGTACACCAAAAGCATATCTTCAGGAATATAGCAGTAGCAGCGGCAGTGGCTGCAATGTTCGTGGTATTGCCAAATACTTCCCCGACTATTGCTTATGCTATGAGCAATATTCCTGTGCTTGGCAAAGTAGTGAAGGCTGTAACATTCCGGGATTATCAGTATGAAAGTGAACGTCATAATGCGGATATTGAGGTGCCGGAACTTGTTTTAGATGAGACGGAGCAGACGACCGGTGTGCAGCAGGACAAGGAAGAGACAAGTGGACAGATGCAGGAAAACCTAAAGAAGACTACAGAAGAGATCAATGCTGAGATCCGGCAGATTACAGAGCAGATCGTGACAGAGTTTGAGGAAAATCTTCAATATGAAGAAGGCTATCAGGATGTGCTTGTTAAAAGTGAGGTAATTGCTACAACAGATGAGTACTTTACTCTTAAATTGATCTGTTATCAGGGCGCGGGCAGTGGTGCAGAATGGGATTATTTCTATACGATTGACTTAACAACCGGTGAACGCCTTGCATTAAAAGACCTCTTTGTGGACGGAGCAGATTATATTACACCAATCAGCGAGAATATCAAAGAACAAATGCGTGAACAGATGAAAGAGGACGAGATGGTTTACTATTGGGTGGATGACGAGATAGAAGAATGTAATTTCAAGGCGATTACGGATGAAACATCCTTCTACCTGAATGAGAAGAATGAGATAGTCATTGCTTTTGATGAGTATGAGGTAGCACCCGGCTATATGGGGTGTGTTGAGTTTGTCATTCCAAATGAGGTGACCGAATCAATTCGAATAAACAATTAAAAAGCAGCCGGAGCAAAAATGCTCCGGCTGTTCCATTAACAGAAAGTAATTTATTTTAATATGTCATAGCCTTTTCTTCGCCATTTAAGACACGTAAGCCGCCCTGAACAAGCGCAAGTAACTCATCCTCACCGGGATATACGGTCATTGGAGCAATCCATTCAGCACGCTCTTTTAAGCCTGCAACCACATACTTGTCGTAAGCGATACCGCCTGTAACGATGATCTGATCTACCTTACCCTTCAGAACACATGCCATGGAGCCGATATCCTTTGCAACCTGTGTGATGAATGCCTCACGTACTTCTTCCGCTTTCTTATCGCCGCCATCTACCATCTTAGCTACGTCTCTCATATCATTGGTACCGCAGTAAGCGTTGAATCCGCCACCGCCAACGATCTTCTTATAGACTTCTTTCTCGGTATACTGACCGGAGAAGCACATCTTAATAAGTGCACCGCTTGGTACGGCACCGGCTCTCTCGGGAGAGAATGCACCGTCACCATCCAGAGCATTGAATACATCTACAACCTTACCCTGCTTGTGAGCGCCTACGGAAACACCGCCGCCCATGTGCACAACGACAAGATTTAAAGAATCATAAGCTTTTCCGGTTTCCTTGGCATAGCGCTTTGCAACTGCTTTCTGGTTCAGCGCATGGAATACGCTTGTTCTGGGAAGCTCCGGCACACCGGAATATCTGGATGTGGGCTCTAACTCATCTACTACAACCGGATCTACGATATAGGAAGGAACACCGATGGAATCACCGATTTCTCTTGCCAGGATACCGCCCAGATTGGAAGCGTGCTGTCCCTGTTTGCCGATCTTCAAATCTTCTAACAGATCATCGCTGACAGCATAGGTACCGCCCGGAATGGGTTTCAACATACCGCCTCTGCCGACTACCATATTAAGAGAGTTGATATCAAAGTCCTTCTCTTTTAACAGATTAATAATGATGTCCTTACGGAAATCCTTCTGGTCTACGATAGAAGCATACTGTGCGATTTCCTCTGTGGAATGTCTTAAGGTCTCTTCAAATAATAAGGTCTCGTCTTCAAATACACCGATTTTGGTAGAAGTAGAACCCGGATTGATAATTAAACTTTTAACAGCCATTTTTATTCCGCCTTTCTTATAGATTTATATTTATATAATGTTGATATGCTTACTTATTTTAAAGATTCTGCTACAACAGCGCCGAGTGCAATGGAATTTACCTTGGTCTCAAAATCATCGGAACGGGAGGTTAAGATAACAGGAGCCTTGGTACCTGTCAGGATATTGCCGTTCTTAACTTTAGCGGTATGTACAAGACATTTGTACACTAAGTTGCCGGCATGGATATCGGGGAACAGAAGAACGTCTGCATCACCTACAATTTTTCTGCCTTCTGCGCCCTTATGCTGTGCGGCAGCAGGATCGATAGCAAGGTCCAAAGAAAGCGGACCGTCTACAACACAGCCTGTAATCTTACCTTCTTCACACATTTTGGTAAGTTCATCTGCCTCAACAGTAACAGGCATTTTGGGATTAACAACCTCTACAGCTGCAAGAGGAGCCACCTTAGGATTCGGGATGCCGCATGCATGGCAGATTTCTACGGTGTTCTCAATAATGTGAACCTTGTCCTCCAGAGTAGGATAGGTCATGAAAGCAACATCAGATAAGAATAAGAGATGGTCGATGCCTTCCACTTCAAATACACATACATGAGATAAGGTTTTGCCGGTTCTTAAGCCAACTTCCTTGTCCAGTACACTCTTTAAGAAAGATTTGGTATCGATCAGACCCTTCATATACATATCGGCTTTGCCTGTATGTACTAACTCGACAGCCTTTAATGCTGCGGTATAGTTGTCCTTCTCATCGATGATCTCAAATCCACTCAGATCCATATTCATGGAAGAGGCAATCTCCTTGATTTTGTCTTCATCACCGACCAGAATAGCTTCGGCAATATTACGCTCCTTAGCAGCTTTTACTGCTTCCAATACGGCACTGTCCTGTGCGACTGCAACAGCAACTTTCTTAATGCTGCATTCAGATACTTTTGACAATAAGTCATCAAAACTCTTAGTCATTTTATTCCTCCGTTCCGAAGTGTTTCTATTGGAAAAACAGCACTTTGATGTGTTTTTCGTGTCACGCACTTCGCATTTGTATTTTTGTTAAAATAATAACACTTTTTACTGCAAAAAGCAATAAACAGAAAATTGAATAATCTCTTTACCAGTTGAATTTGCCCCTTGAATCTGTTAAAATATACCGTAGCGTTTTGATATGATGAGGGGGACTTCTTGGAAAGGAAAAAAGAAAGGCAAATCATGAGTGTAGTACAGAAAGTATTTGGAACACATAGTGAAAGAGAAATTAAGCGTATCACAGGGCTGGTTGATAAGATTGAGGCGCTTCGTCCTACAATGGTGGGGCTGACAGACGAACAGCTGCGTGATAAGACCAAAGAATATAGAAAGAGACTGGCAGAAGGGGAGACTCTGGATGATCTGCTGGTGGAAGCTTTTGCCACAGTCAGAGAAGCTGCCAGACGTGTAATGAACACAGAACATTATAGAGTACAGCTGATGGGTGGTATTATACTTCATCAGGGACGTATCGCTGAGATGAGAACCGGTGAAGGTAAGACCCAGACCTGTCTTCTGCCGGCTTATCTGAATGCCCTGGAGGGTAAGGGCGTACATGTTGTCACAGTCAACGATTACCTGGCCAAGCGTGATGCTGAATGGATGGGACAGGTACATGAATTCCTGGGCTTAAAAGTCGGTGTAGTATTGAACGACATGAAGCCGGAGGAACGCAGAGAGGCTTACAATTGTGATATCACCTATGTAACCAACAATGAGCTTGGTTTCGATTATCTGCGTGATAACATGGTTATCTATAAAGAACAGCTCGTGTTAAGAGATTTGCATTATGCCATCATCGATGAGGTTGACTCGGTATTGATCGATGAGGCGAGAACCCCACTTATTATTTCCGGTCAGAGCGGTAAGTCCACAAAGCTGTATGAGGCATGTGATATTTTGGCCAGACAGCTGCAGCGTGGTGAGGATATGGAAGAACTGTCCAAGATGGATGCCATCATGGGTGTAGAGCGTGAGGAGACAGGCGACTTTATTGTAAATGAGAAGGATAAAGTAGTTAATCTGACAGCCCAGGGTGTTTCCAAGGTAGAGCGTTTCTTCCAGATCGAGAATCTGGCTGATCCGGAGAACCTGGAGATCCAGCATAATATTATTCTGGCTCTGCGTGCACACAATCTGATGTTCCGTGATCAGGATTATGTCGTTAAGGACGATCAGGTTATGATCGTAGATGACTTTACCGGACGTATCATGCCGGGACGCCGATATTCCGACGGTCTGCATCAGGCGATTGAGGCGAAGGAGCATGTAAAGGTCAAGAGCGTGAGCAAGACCCGTGCAACTATCACGGTCCAGAACTTCTTCAATAAATTTGATAAGAAAGCCGGAATGACCGGTACCGCACTCACAGAGGAAAAGGAGTTCCGGGATATCTACGGAATGGACGTAGTGGCTATTCCTACCAATAAACCGGTAGCCCGTATTGACCATCAGGATGCAGTTTATAAGACAAAACGTGAGAAATTACATGCTATTGTGGAAGCAGTAGCGCAGGCTCATGCCAAAGGACAGCCGGTGCTGGTCGGCACGATCAACATTGATTCTTCCGAGGAACTGAGTGCCCTGTTAAAGAAGAATGGCATAGAGCATAAGGTGCTGAATGCGAAGTTTCATGAGCTGGAGGCAGAGATTGTAGCAGATGCCGGTATCCACGGTGCGGTTACCATCGCCACCAACATGGCAGGCCGTGGTACGGATATCAAGCTGGATGAAGAGGCCAGAGCTGCAGGTGGTCTGATGATCATCGGTACGGAGCGGCATGAATCAAGACGAATTGATAATCAGTTACGTGGTCGTTCCGGTCGTCAGGGAGATGTGGGTGAATCCAAATTCTATATTTCCCTGGAAGATGATCTGATGAGACTGTTCGGCTCTGACAGAATGATCAGTATGTTCAATGCGCTGGGCATTCCGGAGGGACAGGAGATTCAGCATAAAGCGCTGACTAAAGCGATTGAGTCGGCACAGAAGAAGATTGAGAGCAATAACTTCGGTATCAGAAAGAACCTCTTAGAATATGATCAGGTTATGAATGAACAGCGTGAGATCATCTACGAGGAAAGACGCCGTGTACTGGATGGCGAGAGCATGAGAGATGCCATCTATAAGATGATCACTGATATTGTAGAGAATACAGTGGATATCTGTATTGGTGATGATACAGACTTCGAAGAGTGGGATTATAGTGAGCTGAATACGTTGCTGCTTCCGACCATACCGCTCCAGCCTGTTAGCGCAACACGTGTCCTGAAGCCTAAGAAGAACAGCCTGAAGCAGCAGTTAAAGGAAGAGGCTGTGAAACTGTATGAGAGTAAGGAAGCAGAGTTCCCGGAGCCGGAATCCATCCGTGAGATAGAGCGTGTTATCCTGCTGAAAGTCATTGACAGAAAATGGATGGATCATATCGACGATATGGACCAGCTTCGTCAGGGTGCGGGATTGCAGGCATACGGCCAGAAAGATCCGTTGGTAGAGTACAAATTAAGCGGTTATGAGATGTTCGATGAAATGACACAGAACATCAAGGAAGAAACCGTCCGTCTGCTCTTCCATGTCAGAATTGAACAGAAGGTAGAGCGAGAGCAGGTAGCGAAGGTAACCGGTACAAATAAGGATGATACGGTTCAGAAGGGACCGGTCAGACGTATGGAGGCTAAGGTATATCCGAATGATCCTTGCCCCTGCGGTTCCGGTAAGAAGTATAAACAGTGCTGCGGAAGAAAAGCTTAAGAAAAGATTTTCTAAGTCAGCAAAGTACGCTGTCTAAGACAAATATAGAGAATAGAAAGAAGGTGACGTTAAGTGGTTGAATTGGATAACATGAAATCCGAGCTTTTAGCTTATGAAAGTCCCTTAGCGGAAGTGAGGGATTCACTTTGACTTAGCAAATAAGTCGAAGCGGATTGAAGAATTAGAGATGGAAATGCAGGCACCCGGTTTCTGGGATGATCCGGAGAAATCAAACCAGAAGATGCGGGAAGCCAAAAGCCTGAAGGATGTTGTAGATACCATGAACAACCTGTCCGGTCAGTATGATGATATTTTGACACTGATTGAGATGGGCTATGAGGATAATGATCCTGCCATTATACCTGATATCGAGGAGGAACTGCGGCAGTTCAAAGAGACCTTTGAAAATATCCGTATCAGTACCCTTCTATCCGGTGAATATGACAGGAATAATGCGATTCTGAAGTTAAATGCCGGTGCGGGCGGTACCGAGAGCTGTGACTGGTGCAGTATGCTGTACCGTATGTATACCAGATGGGCAGAACGAAAAGGCTTTTCCCTGGAAGTGCTTGATTATCTGGATGGAGACGAGGCCGGTATCAAGTCTGTCACATTCCAGATCAATGGTGAGAATGCTTATGGGTATCTGAAATCGGAGAAAGGCGTGCACAGACTGGTGCGTATCTCACCCTTCAATGCACAGGGTAAGAGACAGACATCCTTTGTATCGCTGGATGTAATGCCTGATATAGAGGAAGATGTGGATATTGAGATCAAGGATGAAGATATCCGTATCGATACCTACCGAAGCAGCGGCGCGGGCGGTCAGCATATCAATAAGACCTCCTCGGCAATCCGTATTACCCATTTTCCTACCGGAATCGTGGTAACCTGTCAGAATGAGCGCTCCCAGTTCCAGAATAAGGACAAGGCAATGCAGATGCTGAAAGCAAAACTCTTCATGCTGAAGCAGGAAGAAAATGCAGAGAAGCTGTCTGATATCCGTGGAGATGTGAAAGAAATCGGCTGGGGTAACCAGATACGGTCCTATGTCCTGCAGCCTTATACAATGGTTAAAGATCACAGAACCGGTGAAGAATCCGGCAACGTGGATGCCGTGCTGGATGGTGCCATTGATCCGTTCATCAATGCATATCTGCGCTGGATCAATAACTGATTTAGCTGTACATTTTCCCGGGATCGGAGTTCTTAATCACATCCAGGAAGAATTCTGCCTGTGTGGCAGCCATATAAGGAGCAACCCATAACATCGCAATTCCACAGGAAAGCAGCGATACCAGAACGAGCGGAAGGAAGCTGACATAGATATAGAACAGTCTTCCTTTGTGCCCTTTCATCAGCCTGCGACTCATGGTAAGCAGTTCTCTGGCAGAATACTGTGGAAAATCATGTAACAGATAGAAAGCCTGCTGATAGATCAGACTGAGTATGATTGATACCGCATAGGAAAGAATCATAGCCAGTGAATAAGGCAGCATCAGCGTGAGTGAGCTTACGGATGATGTCATCTGATAGCCGATTATGATCATAGGCAGATTGGCAATATAGCTGATTAACGTAATCCATAGCTGGATCATAAGCGCTTTATCGGGACAAAGGCGGAAACCATAGAAGATATCGCCTACTGTGACCGGTCGACCGCAACTGATTTTCAGGTACAGAAAGCAGTTGCCGGAAACAAGCAGCCCCATAAAAACACAGATTGCAAAGCTAAGTACATAATATATAATGGTTCCCAATATAGTTGTTGTGTCGGTTAAGAAAAAAAGCATAGACATCAGACACACCGGAAGCCACATAACAGCAAAATATGCACCGATCGCAGTTCCGTAATGGCCAAACATATGCTCTCTGGCAGAGGCTTTAAGCTCCGCGGAAGATTTAAATAAATTCATAATTGCTCCTATCCTGTGGTGTTTGCTTAACAGGCAATATCCACATTCATCCCACGATATTTATTGACAGCATCGGAGGATTTCATTTCCTTCTGATAAGGATTTTCTTCATTATAATATTTTATTTGCGTGGCAGTCGTGCCGCCGGACACGTAGGTTCGACCACATTCCGGACAGACCGACGTGTGAAGAGATACATTGCAGGCTACTACCTTGCCGTTGTTCTGTGCGGCTTTCTTGTAGGCATTGCTTACATGCTCCTGCTCGTGGCTTCTGACACGGGAAGCAGCTGCATCGGGATCAATGTGCGCCGCGGATTTAAAAGAAACGTCCTCGTCAGAGCCGTCCTGATATTTGCGCTCCTTACAGGTCTTGCACTCGGCAGGAGAAGATTCCTTACCGTCCTGCTTCTTAGTAGACTCGCCGGGGTTGCGGATGACAACATGCTCGTTGCCTTCTTGTTCCTGTGACACACTGAGACCACCCAAAACCTGCTGTGATGCTTCAGCAGCAGTGGTATTTCCACTTACATAATTGTTGTAAGGGTTGATATAACTTCCATAAAGGTTAGTAATTCCGCCAATAGTCATCTGATCACCTTACCTTTCCGGTTGCGGGATATCTAACATATCCGATTCATCTGTATTCCACATATTCTCAAGTTCATCCATCAGTTCATAATAAGAGATGCCATACTCTTCTTCACACATCTCATTGACTTCCTCTACCATATCCGGCATAAGCTTAGGCAGATTAATCACCAGATATACACTGCCCACGCATAACAGAATATCCATTGCAAGCCCCACGATACAGCAGGTAAGTCCGGCCTTGGCCTTGCCTAACATCTTGCATGCCTGACCCTTGGAAAGCACTGCCAGTACAATGCCGATTCCGGCTGTGATGAAGGGAACATAAATCTGCATGAAAAACAGACAGGCAATGGAAATAATGCCCAGCACCATAGCTGCGGTAGCCATGCCGTCTCCCCGGGGTTTTACCGGAGCGGGGCGGTACTGCCAGTTACCATTATTGTTGTAAGGGTTGCCATTATTATAGGGATTTCCATTGTTGTAAGGGTTCCCATTATTGTAAGGGTTGCCGTTATTGTAAGGGTTGCCATTGTTATAAGGATTTCCGTTATTATAAGGATTCCCGCCATTGTTGGGATTCCCGTTCTGATTCTGCCAGTCCATTTAAACGCCTCCTGTGCAGTCTTATAATCTTATCTGGATATACATAGTTAGTATAGCATAGGTTTGAAAAGAAAACCATAGGAATGTTGAGGCAATCATTATTGCAAAATAAAGTAAACTATTTCATAATGATATAGGTAATTGCGAAACTCGCGATGCTCGTTCGCAATCTTGAATCAAAACAAGGAAGAATTCGTGCAGAGCACGAATTCTGGAATGAAAAGTGGATAACCGGATATTTTAGGCGCATTTGAATAAGCTATAGGCTTTATGAAAGTGGTAAGTCCTATGCTATGAGTGGCTTTAAGCTTCGAATGTATTCATGATGTTTGATTTTATCGGCGAGAACAACCGTAATGAGCTGTGTGATACCGGCAAGGATCAGATCAGCATGTAAAGTCTTCTCATTTTGGGTCCGGCGTCCTGCAAGACAGAGATTATCTTTGATGTGGTTGATATCTCTTTCGACAACAGTCCTGATTTTATAGGTATCATCCCATTCTTCGGTTCCGCGAATCGTTCCGGGATAAGCACGCAGATCCTGTTCCGGGTAGATGTAGACCATTCGCCCACATCTTGAAGTGGTGCAGGGATTTTCGCAGCAGCATTGCCTATGAGCTTTCTTGGTAGATTTATCGTAAGCCCATATCATTTTGGGACAGACAAACTTGAATCTGGTAACACCGCTTTTAAGTTTAGAGGTGCATTCGTACTTCATAGGGAGCGAAGGATTATCAGGACAACAGGGGATACCGTTTTCATTGATGGTATAATCCTGATTTTTAAGTCCGGATCTTGCATTCAGCGGAATATAAGCTTTCGAGAAATGTCTGTCATGACCAAAAGTGTCACCGGTAAGGAGACTCTTATATAGCTCAACGGTATCGAAAGCTGCATCACCGAGGAAAGTTTTTGGATTGATTAAAGGATGCCTGGAAAAGAAGTCTTTCAGTGTCGGGATCAAAAGCTTTGAATCATGAACACACTTATCTTCGTCAGGAGAATCGGATTTCTTTTCGAGAACGATATCCGGATGAGACGCCATAAAATCTTTGTTATAAAAAGAGATGTGGCGGATGATGCCCAGCCCGTTTGTGACAATGCCAAATTTGAAGACATAGCAAAAATGTCCATTGATATATAACTGTTTAATCTCAGGATTAGCAGAAGCATGGGAAGGCATGGAGCTATAAGCGGCTTTATAGGGATTATAAGATTTATTAAATCCCTGGACTTTCGCATATGTCTTGAGTTGCTTGATAATTCTGTTAGCATACTTTGGATTATTCTCGGTAACGAATGCTTCAAGGCCGGAAGAATCAAAGATAGTCATATCCGCTTTTGCAGAATCAATGGCCTGGCAGATGGGTTCGGTAACATCAACGAGGTTATCGAATACGAGCTGTAAATCATCTAAAAAGTCTTGTTTGAAGCGGGTGATTTTGGAAGCATCCGGGACTTTGGTAAAACCACAGAAGTCACGAAGTGGTTTCGAGTAAGCGAGAAAAGTCAGGAGAAGCTGATCTGTAGGGATAGAGAAAATACGCTGGATGATCAAAGCCCACAGGAAAGCTTGCAAAGGGTATTTACGGGTTCTGCCCGTCGATGCATAGAAATGATTTCTGAAAGAAATCGGAATAA
>JALETS010000147.1 GCA_022781395.1 Lachnospiraceae bacterium
TGCTTCTTCCTCCTGAGTCGATTCGTCATTTACTTCTTCCTGTGCTTCCGCACTTGTATGTACTGTTTCCTTACTGCCGCATCCGGCCATCATTACCAGCATGGCTACAACAAGCAGCATGATTCCTTGTTTTTTTATCATCTTCAAACCTAACCTTTCTCCCGGTCTTCAAGCATTCTTTCATGCTCTATGAAAAAACGCCGTTCTTAAGTAGTATAATCTAAAAACACACAGCAGGCAATTAGTAATTCTCTCCTAACCACCTGCTGTCAGTTTGCTTTCCTTATAAATTGAATAAATGCATCCGCGTTTTCTAAAGGAATCCCAGAATTATGCCTCCCGGAAGGTAGCACACTCTGTTCCTTTACAGTCACAGGCACCGCACCCTTTGATATCTACATGCTCTGCATGGCACTTATAGTTAGAATTGTATACACACTTTGTTGCCTCACAATCGATACTGATCGTTTTACATGGATGATCCAGGGAGCTTGTATAAGCGCCTTCGCGTTTCTGGACAAAGCTCTCGCAGCATGTATCGCCTGCATTAACAGCATGTTTACCGCCAACCATGATATCACCCTTACTGCAGTACTTGTCCTTATTATAGGTACAATTTTCCACACCACATTTTAATTCTGCCATAATAACCTCCTGATTTCCCGTGCGCAGCTTTGCGCATGTTTAGTTTACATAATATAGATCTGATGCTATTTCTTTTCCTTCAGCATCATGGTTATTATTGACGAAAAATAAAATTCTATTCAAAATGCTCTATTATTCAATGCTCACTTTATAAATATTAAACCAATACCGCTCTAACAGATAACTTCCCTGCTCTTCTACCGTCAGTCCGGCTTTCCGCCACTCATCAACAATCTCATCCCGGCTGTTAAAGCTTCCGATAAACAATACGTTTCTGCCTTCTTCAGCGCCCTTCTGTGCCAGTGCCATGACATCCTGTACATCGTCTATCGTATCATAGGGACGGATAATGGCCTGGATTAATTCTTCCGGCATATCACACCACAGATAACTATCCACAGTATCTTCCAGATAATAGGAAGTAACTGCCTGTACCTGATTAAAATTATAGATTAGGATATCTCCTGCATCCACAGAAGCAAGCGCCTTCTGGGTATCCTGCATAAGCAGCGCCTTATATTCCTCTTCTCCCATAAATGCCCTGTAATTGCGAAGACCAATTACAACAAGCAGCGCAGTTACGATAAGCTTTCCGTAAATCAGCCCTTTAGAGTCCGTCAGGCTGCCCAGACATACCGCAAAGGCCAGCCAGAAACATCCCATGGCAGGAATCATATAACGATACACAAAAATCGGCCGCACCAGAATGGAAACCAGAAAACCGAACAAAACCAGCCCTGCCAATGTGCCAATACCGGCTATGGAAAGCAAATCTCTCCCATCATGGTATAGTTTCCGCACTTTAATCATAAACACCGCAAATACTGCCACATATACAAGGAATAATACTACTGCCAGAACCGTATTCAGTCTGTCATTAGCAAAAGACGGCTTCATCAGGAATTTGGCACATCCGCCCAAAGACCGCCATGTTAACGGCAAAATCCAGTAGTCCTGATTGACCGCTGTCATTTGCGAAATCAGGACAGAAAGCCATGGGCTATATCCCAATATCGATAGTATGACCCCTAGGAACCATTCCCGCACTCTGCTTTTATGATGAAGCAGAAAGCCAACCAATACATACAGATAAATCATTACCACTGCAACACAGGCGAAATACTGGGTATAGGCAGCAGCCAGTCCGTAGAGCACCATAGCAGCGCCATGAATGCGCTGCATCTTCTCAGCCGTCAGCGTTCCGTAGGCATGCAGCAGCGTTACCGTCACAAACAGAAGCGCCCAGCTATACATACGGATCTCTACCGTATATCCTGCTAACTGGGGCATAGCAATCACACTAAATAGAAACACTCCCGATGTAAAACTGCCAAAACGTTTCCTTATAAAAGTTACGCTATACAACGCTATGATAAAATACGGCAATACCGACACAACTTTAGCTGCAATAACCATATCAGCCGCAGGGTATATTAGTTTACATAAGTCCACAAAAACTTTTGTAATGCAATAATATAACGGAGGATGAACATCTCTTGCCGTAAAAGCAATTAATTCACCGTAGGAATGTTCTATCATTCCCACGGTGAATAATTCATCATACCAGATATCATTGCAGAAACACAGCATAAC
>JALETS010000197.1 GCA_022781395.1 Lachnospiraceae bacterium
GTGCCGACAACCTTGAGCAATGATAGTCTGGCATCTCCGGTAGCGGTACTTGGCACTGTGGGCGATGAACGGAAGACTTTGAAATGTAAGATTCCTACCGGTATTGTTGTAGATGTGAATGTCATTATGAATGCACCCGTAGAACAACTGCAATCCGGGATTGGAGATACAATCAGTAAATACACGGCATTGTATGACTGGAAATCAGATGCCGCACATAGAAACGATAAGGTGGATGATTTCGCTTATCTGCTTTCCGATATGGCTTTGACTTCACTATGCTACCACGAGGATAAGTCGCTGAAAAGTAAGGAATTTATTAAAGTGCTGACCCAATCTCTTGTATTGGGCGGACTGGCTATGGAGATAGCAGGCAATTCCAGGCCAAGCAGTGGTTCGGAGCATCTGTTTTGTCATTCTCTGGAGGAATACCATAAGGAAATCAAAATATCACATGGTATGGCTGTGGCGCTGGGAAGTCTGGTCAGCTGCCGCTTGCAGGGACGGGATGCCGGACATCTGGAGAAGATACTTTGTGCATACGGAATGGATATGAATCCGATGAACTGGGGAATTACGAGAGAAATTTTTATTGATGCATGGATGAAAGCGCCGGGTACACGAAAGGAAAGATATACGATTTTGAACCAGATTTCTATGACAGAACAGTTGTTTAGCAATATCTATGATGAACTGTTTATAGCGACTAAGACTGATACGATATAAATTGATAATAGAACGGTGTGAAGAATAGGATATGGGAATTTAGGACTGTACAAAATTCGGTAAATGACATAATATAGCAGTAAGGGGATTCATGCCGATTTGTTAAGACAGCGAGTAAAGCCAGAAGAGGAGAGGCGTGAGAAGAATGAAGAGTTATACTTTGGATTTGAATTCTATTGATAAGGTAAAAGGATTTGTGAAGGCAATAGAAGGATTTGACGGATATTTTGATCTGGCATCCGGCAGATATGTGATAGATGCCAAGTCTATTATGGGTATTTTTTCCATGGATCTGTCCAAGCTAGTGGAATTCAGAGTCCTGGAGACGAATCAGAACATCGCTGAAGTGGAAGCAGCGATAGCTCCATATATTGCACGGTCATAGGCAGCATGCAGGCTGCATTATGAGTACAGCATGTGCCTGATTGAACAGAGGAAAGACTGCCGATGTGTGAGAAGATCATATATCGGCAATTTTTATGTAACAGGAAGGGTATGACGGATATGAGATTCATGCATTTGGCAGATTTGCATATAGGTAA
The DNA here is from genome assembly GCA_022781395.1 of Lachnospiraceae bacterium. GTDB lineage: Bacteria > Bacillota > Clostridia > Lachnospirales > Lachnospiraceae > UBA3282. The sequence continues at coordinate 1,269 of JALETS010000197.1, forward strand.
GAAAGTAAATGAGTTTTCCATGTTAGAGGATCAGAAACATATATTGGGACAGGTACTTGATCTGGCACATGATAAGAAAGTGGATGGCGTATTGATCGCGGGAGACATTTATGACAAGACGGTGCCTTCCGTTGAGGCAGTTACTTTGTTTGATTCATTTCTGACTAAACTGTCGGAGGACGATATTCCGGTCTATATGATCAGCGGTAATCATGATTCGGTGGAAAGAGTATCCTTTGGTGCCAGGCTTATGAGAAAGAGTAAGGTTTACATGGCATCGGAATATGACGGGACAGTGGAGATGGTCAGTGTACAGGATGACTATGGGGTGATGGATATTTATCTGCTCCCGTTTTTAAAACCGGCATATGTGAGAGCTGCATTAGGAGAAGAAGCGGAAGGAATCAAAACCTATCAGGAAGCGGTTGCTTACGTGATGGGAAAGGTTAAGTTAAACCGGAAGCATAGGAATCTTCTGGTAGCACATCAGTTTGTTGCGGGTGCGGTAACTTGTGATTCAGAGGAGCACTCTGTGGGTGGACTGGATCAGATCAGTACCGATTGTTTTGAGGGATTTGATTATGTAGCGCTCGGACACCTTCATGGTGCACAGACAGTGGGAAGCGATACGGTACGATACGCAGGTACTTTACTGAAATACTCTTTCTCGGAGGTAAATCATAAGAAGGGTGTAACAATTGTAGAATTGCAGGAGAAAGGGAAAGTCACTGTTGAGACCTATCCTCTAAAGCCCCTTCATGATATGCGCAAGCTTCGGGGAAGCTATGAAGAACTGACCCGAAAGATGAATTATGACGGAACAGATACAGATGATTACGTGCAGATTACACTGACAGATGAAGAGGATATTTTCGATGCTGTTGGGAAACTGAGGACTATATATCCTAATCTGATGAAGCTGGAGTATGATAATACCAGAACCAGACAGAACAAGCAAATGCAGTTTAGTGATACAATAGAAGAGAAAGCGCCGATAGAGCTTGCGGAAGAGCTTTTTGAATTACAGAATAATCAGCCCATGAGAGACATACAGAGGGAGTATCTGCAGACAGTTATGGCGGAAATCTGGGAGAAGGAGAGAACGATATGAGACCATTGAAACTGACTTTATCTGCCTTTGGGCCATATGCCGGAGTCACTCAGATTCCCTTTGACAAATTAGGAAAAAAAGGATTATATCTGATCACAGGAGATACCGGAGCAGGAAAGACATTTCTCTTTGATGCGATTGTTTTCGCATTGTATGGAGAGGCAAGCGGCAGCACCAGAGAGTCGTCCATGTTTCGCTCTAAATATGCTAAGCAGGATACGGCTACCTATGTGACACTTCGTTTTCAATATCATGACCTGGAATATGAGATTACAAGAAGTCCTGAATATATGCGTCCGGCAAAACGTGGTGAGGGGATGACCTTAAGCCGGGCAGAAGCCACATTGACCTATCCTGACGGACATGTGGTAACCAAAAGCAAGGACGTAACCAGAGCGGTTACGGAGCTATTAGGAATTGATAAGAATCAGTTTACGCAGATTGCTATGCTGGCACAGGGAGATTTCTTACGTTTATTGTATGCCAAAACAGAAGAACGAAGTAAGATTTTTAGGGAAATTTTCCATACAAAGGCATATATGGCTTTGCAGGAGCGGCTAAAGAGTGAAGCAAATGCGCTTCGCCAGAAGTGTGAAGAAAACAGCAAAAGTATAGAACAGTACAGAAA
>JALETS010000171.1 GCA_022781395.1 Lachnospiraceae bacterium
GTAGGAATCATGGGTCCCTCCGGTGCGGGTAAATCTACCATTGTGGATATTTTGCTTGGACTTTTGCATGCACAGGAAGGTACGATTACCTGTGATGGCGTGAATATTTTTGACGATTACGCATCCTGGCTTGGTAAGATAGGTTATATCCCGCAGGCAATTTATCTGATCGATGAGTCAATTCGTGACAACATTGCCTTCGGAATTGATGCGGACAAGATAGACGATAAGAGAATCTGGGAAGTGCTGGAAGAGGCACAGCTCAAGGAGTTTGTGGAGGAGCTGCCGGATGGTCTGGATACTACCATTGGCGACAGAGGCGTCAGGATTTCCGGCGGACAGCGCCAGCGTCTTGGCATTGCCAGAGCTTTGTACCATAATCCGGAAATTCTCGTATTTGATGAAGCTACCTCAGCATTGGACGGCGATACAGAGAAAGCAGTCATGGATGCGGTTAACAGCTTCCATGGCAGGAAGACGATGGTTATCATTGCACACCGTCTGAATACTATTGCCAAATGTGATGTGATCTATAAGGTGGAAAATGAAAAGATTGTAGAGACTGTTTTGGAACAGTGATAGATTAACTGTCTGATGACTAATTGATTAGATGGAGAACTAATATGATTGGAACAGAGTTTATTGATGGACAAGGTTTGGGAAACCAGCTGTTTTGTTATGTGACTGCCAGGGCGATAGCGCTGGAGAACGGATATGAGTTCGGTACTGCCGGACAGGATCGGTTTGCAGTCAATATACACAGTAACAGAGGCATGTATTTTATGGATGTAGATCTCGGACATGCCATAACCGAAGAAGAAAAGAAGAATTTTCAGGTATATGAGGATGTGGATGACAGGCTTTTTATCGGTAATTCCGGACATGACCTGACCCATGGATGTTATGTGGCAGGAGCAGATCCGCAAATCCATCATGTTAAAGATAATACATTGATTTATGGCAATATGCAGGATGAATCCTATTTCATCAAGTATCTTCCCCAGGTCAAAGAATGGCTTAAGGTGAAGCCGGAATATGATTCCTATGAATATAGCAGGGAGAATCTGTGCATTATCAATATGCGCGGTGGGGAATATACAGGAAGTCCGGAGCTTTTGATCAATCAGAGATACTGGCTTCATGGGATTAAAGAGATGAAGAAAATTCGCCCGGATATGGAATTTGTGATTATTACGGATGACGTAGAGACGGCGCATAAGATACTGCCCGGCATCGAGGCGCACCATTTTGATATCGGTAAGGATTATGTGACTTTGAAGAATGCACATTATCTTCTTTTATCAAATTCCTCCTTCGCCTGTTTGCCGGCTCATACCAGCGAGACGTTGAAGTTCGCTATTGCGCCCAAATATTGGGCAAGACATAATGTGTCTGATGGGTATTGGGCATCGGAACAGAATATTTACAGTCTGTTTCATTATATGGACAGAAAGGGCAGATTGTATACGGCTCAGGAATGCAGGGAAGAACTGGAACAGTACAAGAAAACATCTAAGAAATATGCATCGGTCAATGTACGTCCTACGGGCATGCGACTTAAGATGAGAAAGCTGCATGCATGGTATGTCTATAAAAAAGCATATGTATGTACCATTGCCAGAGGCGTGAGAAGACGTGTCTGGAAGCTGACCGGAAGGACGGCAGATCAATAAAACATGGCCGCCGGGGAATTTGCCGGTGTGAGCCGAATTATGATAACAGAGATATGATACAGGGAAAGATATGACACAAGAAGTACAGAAAAACAGGATACAGAATAGTTACGAGAAGTTGACCGGCATGTTACAGAGGCTTTGCAGTAAAATCTCTGACCGGATGGAACAGATTCCCATGAAAAGGATGGTAGTGTATGCAGCCATCCTGTTTGTTCTGTCTCTGATTCCGCTTTTACTCCTCGGCAGATATAATGTGATGTGTATTGATGATTATGATTACGGAAGAGTGGTACATGACACATGGCTGGAAACCGGTTCCTTGTGGCGGTCCATACAGACGGCATGGAAGCAGAATATGGAGTTCTATCAGAACTGGCAGGGCACCTATATTTCCTGCTTTTTGATGGCTCTGTGCCCTATGAATTTCCGCTATGAGGCTGCCTGGGTGGTGCCGATCATTATGATCGGGATGTTTGCCACTTCAACCTTTGTTCTGGGCAGACATATTCTGCGTCAATGGCTGGGATGTGATAAAAATGGCAGCAGTTTCATTATGCTGATGATTCTTTTTATGTTCTATCAGGTCATTGAGGCTCCCTTTGAAGGTATCTACTGGTATAACGGCGCCACGCATTACATTTTCATGGAGTCGGTATGGTTCTTTACGCTGGCTGCCATTTCAGCAGCTTTCCGGAGCCTTAAAAAATCTAGGGAGATTATCCTGTGTATGATTGCTGCGGTGTTGGCCGTAATCGTAGGCGGCGGTAATCTGGTGACCGGATTGCAGGCGGAGATTTTAATGGTATTGCTTCTGGTCTATGCGGTGGTGACAAACCGTAAGAAGATCTGGACGGTGGGAATTCCCCTTTTGACAGGAAGCATTGGTTTTCTGCTCAATATATTGGCACCGGGAAATGCGGTACGAAGTGAGCTTGATCCATCTATCGGATATTCGGCTGTGATGTCAGTTCTTCTGTCCTTCTATCATGCCATAGTATTCATGATCCGCTGGACACCGGCATTTGTTATCATAGTATGGCTGATGCTTCTGCCTGTATTATGGAAGCTTACCGGACAGTCCAAACAGAAGTTTGATCATCCGGTATGGGTAACGGCTGGTGCCTGCTGTGTGCTTGCGGCCATGTTTACGCCTACCCTGTACGCAGTCGGTATGGTGGGACTTGCCCGGGTAGATAACATTATCCAGATGGTATATTATCTGTGCGTGATCATAGTAACAGCCTATTGGCTTGGGTATTTGAACCACCGGGAAAGAGACGCTCTTGGTCTTTTCTTAGATAAAATAAAGGGACGTATGACAGTAGTATGTTTCTGTCTGATGCTTCTTATCTGGGTGCTGACGGCAGATAAAAATACCTACACAAGCATATCGGCACTGCGCTCTCTTGTAAACGGCGAGGCACAGACGTTTTATGGAGAGGCAATGGAACGGCATGACATCTATATTGACGAAGATATTGTGGATGTGGAGGTTAAGCCTTACAGTGCCAGGCCGGCTCTGTTTTCCTTTGATGATCTGACCACGGATGCAGGAAACTGGCTGAATCTTGCGGTCATGCAGTATTATCATAAGGCATATGTAAAGCTGGCAGAGGATTAGTATAAAGGATACGCTTATTAGTGTGAATATTAGAAGGACAGAAATATATATGGAACAGAAAACACAGAATTCAGAGACCAAATTAAAATTGCCTGATGTGACACTGGCAGCGATGACCAGTGTAGATCTATATGAGACTATCAAGGCAATGGAATACAGCATGCGAGGGATAGAGTTTGGCGATGTAGTGCTTATTACCCATCGTAGACCGCTCACTTTGCCAAGGACAATCCGCTACTCCCATACCTCCGAACTGGACAACATTGACAAGTTTAATTATAAAATGGTATATGAACTGGGAGAACATATTCACACAGACTATGTGTTGTTAGTCCATGCGGACGGTTTTGTGGTACATCCCGAAAGCTGGAGGGATGAATTCCTGGATTATGATTATATCGGTTCTCCCTGGCCTTTGCCGGAGAATGATTATGCCTATCGCGATTCCAAGGGAGAAATCTGTCGTGTGGGCAACAGTGTATCTATCCGGAGCAAGAAGCTTCTGGATTTCCCGAGGCAGGCGAATCTGAAATGGGAAAAGATGGAGGATGATAACTATAACGAAGATACCTTCCTCTGCTGTAAATATAAAAATGTGATCGAGGATGCGGGCATGAAGTTTGCACCTGTCGAGGTAGCCAAATACTTTGGGCATGAGCATATGATCCCGGAGATCATGGATGTTGAGGCACCCTTTGTTTTCCATAAATGGAGGGGGAGAAATGCGCAGTATCCGAAGTTCGTCAATCCATGGAAGGTAAGATGGCAAAAGTGCAAAGATATAGTCCGCCCTTTATTATTCTGGCGGAGAATCGGAAGTAAATAATGTAAGTTTTACGGCGTTTTGGAATGGAGTAAAAATGATATACGATTGTATTCCCTTTTTTAATGAACTGGATATTTTAAAACTTCGGATGCAGATATTGTCTCCTTATGTGGATAAGTTTGTGTTGGAAGAATCTACGGTTACTTTCTCGGGAGAGCCTAAATCCATGATCTTTGCAGAGCATCGGGATATGTTTGCGGAGTTTGAAGATAAGATCATCTATGTGGCGGTGGACAATTCTCCGATGAGCGGTGTGACTACCCACGAGCGGGATAAATTCCAGAAGAATCAGTTGATCCGCGGGATGGGAGAATGCAAACCGGATGATATTGTAATTTTTGGTGATGTGGATGAAATCCCGAATCCCAAGACGCTGACGGCGATTCTGGAGCATTTTGATCCTTCCAAAATATATCATCTGGCTCAGAGAATGTTCTATTGTTTCCTGAATATGGAGGAAATGTCAGGCAATCTGTTGTCCATAACCGGAGAATTTGAAGGGGTAAAGCAGAGACAGTGGCTGGGCACGAAAGTATGCAGCTTCGGTAATCTGCCTAAGGAAGGAATCGTGTTCCTGAGGGAAGTATCGCCAAAGGATGAAAGAAGTGTGAGGGTTGCCGACGGTGGCTGGCATTTCGGATATATGGGTGGTGACGGAGAGAGAGATGTGGCAAAGCGGATCGGTGTGAAGGTACAGGCGGCAGCCCATCAGGAATACAATACCTCACGTTATCTGTCGGAAGCGGTGGACAGACTGCTCTGCGGAGAAGATATTTTTGACCGTGATGCGAAATTTGTACGTGTGGAGATAGATGAGAGTTATCCGGATTATTTAAGGAAGCATCAGGAAGAATATGATTTTCTGATCGCACCGGAAATCAGTAAAGTGGGTATTTTCTTAAAAAAAACAAGGCTGGCATGCAGACAGCAGCTCAGAAGACTGCATGGCGCTATAGCCGGAGTGGTGCACAGATGATGCAGAATGTATACAGAAAGTTGAGAGACAGCAGGCTCCCATGGTTTTTATTCTATGTGGGGTTGACGCTGGAACTTCTCATAGTAATTGTGGACAAAAGTAATTATCTCAATCCTATAGAGGGCTATCTGTTTCGGGTAACCTTTCTTCTTTTTGCCATGAAACTGGTGCTTACCGGGTATGACCGGAAAGAATGGATTGCCATTCTGGTGCTGGAAGCGATAGGATTTATTTCTTATCGTGTTACAGGTGACAATGATATTATCCGTATTGTGACTTTCGTGGCTGCCTGTAAGAATATTCCGTTAAAGCAGATGCTTCGGTATACCTTCTATGTGACATTGGCAGGGTGTATTGTCATCATACTGCTTTCCGTAACGGGTGTATATGGAGAGATCAGTCTGACCCAGGCGTATGGCCATGCATCGGCGGAAGAAACCCGTTATGTGGGTGTGGAAGAAGCGGAAGAAACCCGCTATACTCTCGGGATGGGACATCCGAATGCGCTGTCCTGTATGTTCCTGATGCTTACGGCGTTGGGTGTGTATGTTTACTTTGAACAGATGCGATGGTATATCTATTTGTTTCTTATGCTGCTGAACGTGGGAGTTTATGGATTGACCGGTTCTAAGACCAGTATGCTGATCACAACGGCATTTATTGCAGGGGCATGTGTGATGACTTACTGGAAGGAATTGCGGCAAAAGGCTTTTGTATATCTGTGCGGCGCATTGGTCTTTGCCTTGTGTATCGGCTTTTCCGTGGATGCGGCAGCCTGTGCACAGAGAGTACGGGATGCACAGTGGAATGAATTCTTTTATTTAAATCCCAGGGATAACGGGCATATTGTAGCCCTGGGCAAAATTGACCGCTTTATTAGCGGCAGAATTGTTTCTCTGACAGATTCTGAGAACAATGACGGTATGATTCAGACCTGGTCTGCTTTTTCCTGTGAAAATAATATGAATTACTATTTTGATATGGGATGGGTGAAGCTGTTCTACCGATACGGAGTAATACCGGGGCTTCTGTATGTGGCTGTCTGTCTGGCTCTGTTGTGGCAGTTGTATAAGCGGAAGGATGCCTGCGGTCTGGTTCTTTTTGTGACCTTTGCAGTCTATACGGTGGTGGAGGCCCACCTGATCTCCGCTTATGTGGGAAGAAATTATCTGCTTATGATGATGGGAACCATGCTGCTGTTGCAAAAGGATACACAGCCGGGAAAGGATGCGCAATGATACGGGTATTGATGATTGGACCGGACAGAAGCGTACATGGCGGTATCTCCGGTGTGGTGAATAATTATTATGAAGCAGGTCTGGATCATAAGATTGCCCTGTGTTATATCGGAACGATGGTGGAAGGTAGCAAGTTGCGCAAACTGGTAAAGGCAGCAGGGGCATATGTGAAATTCTTAAGTAAGCTTCCTTTCTATGAGATTGTACATGTTAATATGGCATCGGATAACAGTTATCGCCGGAAAGCGGTGTTTATCCGTACGGCACATTTTTTCCGTAAAAAAATCGTAATCCATCAGCATGGAGGAGATTTTGAGACATTTTATGAGAAAGAGCAGACTGAGAGAGGACGGAAGAAAATACGGGAAGTCCTTAAAATGGGAGATGCTTTTCTTGTACTTGCGCCTCAGTGGAAAGCACTATTCGGTCGGATCATTGGAGAAGATAATATAACTGTTCTGCCGGATTCCATTGCCATACCGGATGCCTTTGAGAAGCAATATGATAATCATAAGGTGCTTTTCCTGGGACGGTTGTGCAGAGAGAAGGGAATCGGAGAGTTGCTTGCCTGTGTGCCAGGGCTGGCAGAAAAGATACCGGATTTTCACCTGTATCTGGGTGGTATCTGGGAAGATGATGAACTGCATCAGATGGCGGAACAGGATCAGGAGCATATTACCTGGCTTGGCTGGGTCAGCGGTGAAGAGAAGCAGAAATGGCTTAGAGAGTGCCGTATGCTGGTGCTGCCATCCTATTTTGAGGGGCAGTCAGTGTCATTGTTAGAAGCAATGGCATATTACTGTGGTATTGTGGCATCGGATACGGGAGGGATTCCTCAGATGATAGAGCAGGGGAAGACCGGACTGCTGGTGCCGCCTAAGGATGCAGATGCCCTGCAGGAAGGGATTCTCCGGTTGCTGCAGGACGATGCTTTGTGTGAAAACCTGGGAACTGCTGCGAGGGAGAAAGTGGAGAGAGAATTTGGCATAGAAGAAAATATGCGGAAACTGATAGCAATTTATGAGGCATTGGGTTAGTTTTAGCATTGCATTTCTGCAGCAGGCTATTCCGAAATGAGGATTCGTATGAAGGAATTGATCAGTGTAATCGTACCTGTCCATAATGGACAGGATTATCTGGAAAAGTGCATAGACAGTATTGCAGCGCAGACCTATGACAGTCTGGAAATCATTGTGGTCAATGACGGTTCTACGGATAATACAGCGCAGGTTTGTGAAAATCTGCAGAAGAAATACGCGGAGCTGTATATCATAACGCTGCCGGATCTCGGTGTGGCAGCAGCCAGAAACCGTGCGCTGGATCAGGCAAAAGGCGAATATGTTACATTTGTGGATGCGGATGACAGATTATGTCCTGATATGCTGGAGCAACTGTATCATAATCTGAAAGATACAGACAGTGATGTGGCAGGCTGCCGGTTTACGGCATGGAGTACGGAAGATGAGTGGAAACGTATCGTGGATAGAGAGCCGGAAGCTGAAGGCACAGAAGCGGCAGGGATATCTGACATAATATTAAATATGAGAGCAGGAAAGCAGTTCGACAGCTATCATTATCTGACAGACAATATTTTGCAGGATAACTGCCGCTGCTGGAGTAAGCTTTACCGCAAAAGTGCCATTGGAAATGTGCGGTTTCGGGAAGAACTGACGATAGGAGAGGATATGCTTTTCCTCGTAGATCTGCTTCCGCATATCAGGAATGCGGTGGAACTGGAATACGCGGGTTATGGATATTACCAGAACCCTAAGGGGCTTATGAGACGTCCCTTTAAACCTTCCTATATGGATCAGATTAAGTGTTGGGAACTGGCTAAAGAGGAAATCCTGCGTGTAGATGCATCTCTGGAATCCAGGGTAAATGCCAGGCTTATGACGGCGATCATGCTGACGGTTGGGAAAATCGCATTACTTTCCGGCAAAGGGCGCAGAGAGGTCAAAGACTATCTGATGATATGCAGGGAAAAACTGTCACTGTATAGCAGTCGGCGAGAAGACTATACTTATCTGCCGGCCGGGTATGGAATAAAGATAAGGCTGTTTACTAAAATGCCGGGACTGTACATGCTGCTGTATCACGGTCTGCAAATGATGAAGAGATAGGATGAAACAGAGGGATAGGATATGAAAAAGGAATCTTACAAAATCAGCGTGATCGTACCGGTCTATAATAAAGAATCATATTTGAAGGAATGTATTGAAAGCATTCTGGGGCAGAGTTACCGGAATCTTGAGTTAATCCTGGTGGATGATGAATCTACGGATCAAAGCGGCACGATCTGTGAAAGCTATGGACAGTCTGATAAGCGGGTTGTGGTGCTGCATCAGAAGAATGCAGGTCCTACGGCAGCCTGTGTGGCAGGGATGCATGCCGCCACCGGAGAATATTATATGTTCGTAGACAGTGATGATTATGTGGATTCTAAGATGCTTGCGGAAATGGCAGCGCGTCTGAAGGGAATTCCGGGTGAGGTGGTCTGCTGTGATCATATACTGGAGAAGCAGAAGAAGACGGAAGCTGTCTACAGTGCGGTTGCGCCCGGAGTATACACGGGGGAGAAGCTGAATAAGGAGATTAAAGAGAAACTGATCGGGCAGGAACAGAAGGTTTTTCCCATGTCCCGTTGTATGAAATTATGTGAGAGATCCATTTTTGAGGGTAATGAGAAATATTATGACTATGATATCCGCTTCGGGGATGATTCCCATCTGATGTATCCGGCTATGCTTAACAGCAGCAGAGTGGTTATCATGGAGAAAGCATTATTCTATCATTACCGCTATGTGGAAGGCTCTATTATTCATCGTTATGATGAGAGAATCTATGAAAGCGTGGAAAAACTGATGGTATCCTTATCCGGGGCAGCCCGGGATAAAAAGGTTCCGGATGGGGAACAGATGGTTGCAAGAGAACACTGTTATATGCTTTTGTATGTGCTCAAGAATGAGCTGCGGAATCCTGACAGAAACTATAAGAAGAAGATCCGGGAAATCTTTTGTGATCCGAAAGTACGGGAATTGATCCTGAATACGCCATTATCTGTCATGGATCGGACTAACGCACTTCTTTATCTGGGAATGCAGTATCCGGACAGCGGATTGATCAGTATTTTGAGAATGATGCTGAAGATACATGACAGATAAAACTTGTCCCTTCAGTTTGCAAGCTGGGAGAAAGGCATGGTTTTAGTATGATTATTATCAGAGTGATGGGCGGACTGGGCAATCAGTTACAGCAGTATGCTCTATATCGTAAATATGAAAGCCTGGGTGTGGAGGCCAGACTGGACTTATCATGGTTTGATGAAACTGTACAGGAAAATATGCTGGCGAAACGTCAGCTCGAGCTTTCTTATTTCGCAGATCTTCCCATGCAGATTGCAACCGGAGAAGAAATACGCGCTGTACTCGGAAGACAGTTTGGTGAGCCGGAAAGCTTATTTGCAAAAATAGGAAGAAAGATAAATCCGGCTCTTGCTCCGGTTTTTACGGAAAGTGATATGTATCATCCGCAGATATTGGAATGGAAACAGAAATATCTGGTAGGTTACTGGGCCTGCGAGAAGTATTATGCTGATATTCTACCTCAACTCAGGGACAGCATCCGGTTTCCGGTAAGCAGTGATGAGCGTAATCACGGACTGGCTGAAGAAATGGAACTAAGAGAGTCTGTCAGTGTGCATATCAGGCGGGGAGATTATCTGGATGAGGCTAACAGGGCTATGTTTGGTAATATTTGTACGGAAGCCTTTTACGACAGTGCCATTGCCTATATGAAAAAGAAATATCCGCAGGCGGTGTTTTACATTTTCTCAGACGATAGCGATTATGTGAGAGAACATTACCGGGGAGAGGAATATCATATTGTGGACTGGAACAGAGGGGACGACAGTTTCTATGATATGATGCTTATGAGTCATTGCAGGCACAATATCTGTGCCAACAGCACCTTCAGCTTCTGGGGAGCCAGATTGAACAGACATCCGGATAAGGTCATGATCCGTCCTTCCATCCATAAGAACACACAGATCTGTGTGCCTGAGGAAATGAAGAGCCTGTGGCAGGGCTGGACATTGATCACACCGGATGGAGAGATCATTTGATATTCTCCTTAAAACCCTATATAATAAACGCAAGCCCAGAGGCTTGCGTTGGAAAATCCTTACAGGATTCTTCCCAAATAGTAATACATGAGCAAAAGGAAAGCATAAAGATAATGAATCGAAAGAAGAAAATTATTGAGAGTTATGGTCTGTTATTGTCAGACCTTCTCTGTATCATAATTGCATATACGGCAGCTATCCTTCTGCGTTACCAGAAGTTTGCCAGGGTGATGGAGCCAGAAGTACACGTACTGGTATGCGTGTTTTTTCTGCTGTTCTGTACGATTTACAGCTTTCTGCTTGACTGGAACAGGAACTTTCTGGAACGTGGGATTTTTGTGGAATTTGTAGCGGTACTGAAGTTTAACTGTTTTATGCTGTTAGCGGTTGCGAGCGCTCTTTTCGTTATTCAGAGGGGTGCGGCATTTTCACGACTGGTAATGGGATACTTTGCTGTGCTGGATGTGATCCTTGTATGGATTGTCAGGATTGCCATGAAGAGAATTCTGCGGGTTTACCTGACTTCGGAATCTAATCTGGTGAAGATTATGGTGATTACCAAAGACAGTGTCATGGACCGTACTGTTACCCAGTTAAAAGAGAAGCTGGATATTAACTATGAGATTGTGGCCTTAGCCTGTGTGGATGAGAATCGGAAGGGCGTTGTTGTAGACGGCATTAAGGTCAGCGCTGACGGCACGGACGTATTGGACGTGGCAAGGCAGATGCCATTGGATGAGGCTTTTGTAAATCTGCCGGATATGGATAAGAAATACGTTAAGAAGATCATATATGAGCTGGAATCCATGGGCGTGATCTGCCATTATAATATTGATATCATTGATGGCGGGCAGAAAGAGATTACGGTGGACAGCTTCGCGGGCTATACGGTAATGTCCTATTCACTCAATCATTATGATTACCGGCGTATGATGATCAAACGTCTGATGGATATAGCAGGCGGTCTGATAGGACTTCTGATCACTGCACTTGTTACCCCTTTTGTAGCGCTGGCTATCCGGCTGGATTCGCCGGGGCCGATCTTTTTTGCACAGACACGTATCGGTAAGAACGGCAGACGATTCAAGATATACAAGTTCCGTTCCATGTATATAGATGCGGAAGAACGGAAGAAAGAACTGGAAGCCCAGAATGAGATGAACGGTCTGATGTTCAAGATGGAGAATGATCCGCGTATCACAAAGGTAGGTAAGTTTATTCGTAAGACAAGCATTGATGAGCTGCCTCAGTTCTTAAATATTGTGAAGGGCGATATGAGTCTGGTTGGGACCAGACCGCCTACCGAAGATGAATTTGAACAATATAACTCCCATTACAGGAGACGTATCAGTATGACGCCGGGGCTGACCGGTTTGTGGCAGATCAGTGGGCGAAGTGATATTTCAAATTTTGATGAAGTAGTCAAATTAGATCTGGAGTATATTGATAATTGGTCCATCGGGCTGGATATCAAGATATTATTTAAGACTGTGGGTGCCGTGCTGAAAGGACGGGGCTCCAGGTAAGTGGAGAAATAGAATGGACTATAAAAACGACAGACTTGTCATGTATTTGCATGGCGGCAGTGGCAACCATGGTTGTGAGGCAATTGTCAACAGTACCTGCCATATGATTGAAGATATTCCCAAGCTTTTGGTAACAAACAGCGAGAAGGAAGACAGAATATATTCGGTGGCGCCATTGTGCGATATTTTACAGGAACGTAAGATTGCAGAGCATTTCTTTGCTCATGTATGGTATTATGTGTGGCGCATGATTTTCCATGACCCGGAATCTTTTATGCGTTATCGGTTCCGGGCAGTTTTAGGTAAGAATCTGGCGCCTCTTTATGTGTCTATTGGCGGTGACATGTACTGCTATGAACTTTCTAAGAAAGAGGCGATCGTAGCGAACAGTACTTTCAACAGAGCGGGAGCCAAGACTGTACTGTGGGGATGTTCTCTGGAGCCCGAGCTCTTGCAGGATCCGGAAGTGGTAGAGGATATGAAGCGTTATGCCCTGATCACGCCCAGGGAATCCATTACGGCGGATGCCCTTAAGGCAGCAGGGGTTAAGGAGAATGTGAAACTTTATCCGGACCCGGCGTTTTCCTTACAGCCGGAGGAAACGGAACTTCCGGAGCATTTTCGGCCCGGTAACACCATTGGCATCAATATCAGTCCTATGATT
>JALETS010000183.1 GCA_022781395.1 Lachnospiraceae bacterium
GCCGTAGCTTTTCTTCTTTTTAATTGCAATAGTAATGTCGTCTTCACCATTATAACGGCTGATACTGTCCGCTGCCTTCTGGCTCTCACTAACCGTCGCCAGTTCGGACAGAGGAACAACCTGTCCCTTCGCCGTCGTAATCGGAATATTCTGAATCTGAACTACTCCGGAAATATCCGTACTGCTGGAAACTGCAATATCCTGTGTCCCCTGGCTGACATGACCTGCCGGTACTGTAAAGTCCATTGCACCAATAGCCTGTGCAATACCGCTCATTGTTATGCCATATTGCTTCATAGCCTGAGAATCCAGTTCCACTCTGATATAGTTCTCTCTACCACCATATACAGATACCTCAGCCACACCGGACAAAGTCTCCAGCTCCGTTACTACCGTATCATTTACGTAGCTGAGCACATCGCTATCTCCCACAGCCGTAACAGAAATATCCATGGTCTCCACCTGATCCATAGCCATCTCTATTACGACAGGTTCTTCCACATCCTCCGGCATACCGGACTTGACTGTCTCCAATGCCGTTACCAGATCCATATAAGCATCATCCAGATCTGTTCCGTAATCATACTGAAACATAACCATGGACACATTCTCAGATGACTGTGATTGATAGGTAGAAATACCACTCTGCTCAGAACCGGCAGCCTCGATCGGCTTGGTTACCAGTTCCTCCACACTCTCCGGGTCTGCCCCCGGATAAACCGTATATACCATGAGCATAGGCATTTCCATATCCGGTGTCAATTCCAAACGGAATCCGGGTACAACGGAAAGCCCAAATACAACTAATGCCAGAACAATCATTGCCATTGATACAGGACGTTTCAAGGCTAACTTCGTTAAATTCATTCCGTCGCCTCCATCCTATTCTTCACTTGCCGTTAAGGCATCCTCTGTAGCCGCGCTGTCTTCTTCTGACGTACCCTCCGGAACCATTGCAGTTTCCGCAGTCTGTTCATCAGTCAGAATAGAGATTTCTGCACCATCCCGAAGATTGGCTGACCAGCTTGTGATAAGCTGATCCTCTGCAGTAAGACCCGACATAACAGTCATTGTATTCTCATCAAAGATACCTGTTTCAATGTCCCTTCGTTCCACAATATTATTGACTGCCACATAAACATATGGCTGACTGTCATCATAATATACTGCATCATAGGGAATCAGCAATGCATTATCCTGACTGTAGGTCTCTGCAATAACCTTCACACTACATCCTGTCAGCAGGCTCTCGTCCGGAGCATTGACACATGCCTTAACTGCAAACAGGCCTGTTGCCTGGTCTATCATACTTCCGATTTCTGTAATAGCCGCATCATACAACTTACCATTGCGGTCTGCCTGAACCTTCTGGCCAACATACAATGTATTGCGAATACCCTCGCTGACATAGAAGGTAATTGTCATCGTATCCTTATTGGATATCACAAACGCCGGATTTCCCGGAGAAGCATAATCATGTGCCTCAACATTGACCGCCTCAATTACACCACTGATAGGAGCTGTCAGTGTATACATATCTAACTGATACTCTGCACTGTCTATGGCAACCTGTGCACCTTCCATGCCTACCTGTGCCGCGTTGACACTTGCTGCTGCAGAATCTACACCCAGGGCTGCTGTTTTCTTATTCGCATCCACTACCTTCTGTGTATCGCTGTAAATCTGTTCTGCCGTAATATTAAAAGCAGCTTCAGCCTGCTCTTTGCTCTTATATGTATCTGCAAGGGATTCCTCTAACTGCTCCTTGCCATCTTCTATGGATTCAATGCCATCCTTGACCTGCTGATAGGCTGACTCGGTAGCACTTGCGGTAGCCTGTGCCTGTTCATAGGTACTCTTGGCAGCTGCAAGTTCTTCCTTGGCACGCTCCAGATCATATTCATATTCTTCCTTTTTACCTTCGTATGTACCACCAGATCCAAATAAACTGTTATAATCATTCGGCTCTAACGCTGTAACTTTAGCTTTTGCATCCTCATATTTTGCATATGCCAGTTCTAAATAAGTATTTGCCTTATTTTTGGCATCTTTTAACTCATCCTTCTTATCCTTGGCATCCTTCTTATCCTCTTCCAGATCCGCTATCTGCTGATTCAGATCATCGATACCACCCTGGATATTATCAACCTGAGTCTGCAACTGATACAACTGAAGATTCTTCTGGCCACCCAACTGTGCATCCAGCTGTGCCACAGTGCCTTCATACTGTGCCTGGGCAACCTCATAGCCTACCTGGGCAGAATTTACACTGGCAGCTACGCTGTCATACTGTGCCTGGGCACTGGCAAGCTGTAGCTCAGCGGCCTCAGAATCAAGTTTACATAATGTTTGTCCCGCTTCTACCTTATCACCAACGGAAATATCCGTGCTTAACACTTCTGCCGATACCATAGGCATCACATAGACAGATTCCTGGGGACTGATGGTTCCCATAAACTCATTTTTCAAGGTCAGCTTACCCATTTCAGGATTCTGTACCTCGACAGGAATCACTTCACTCATGACTTCTTCCGTATTTTCCCCCTGACCACATCCTGTGATCGTGGAGCCCACACTTGCCGTCGCCAGAAGCAATGCTAACAGCTTACTGTACGATTTGACATCTCTTTTTTTCATTCTTTTCTCCTCCTAGTGTTGCATCCATTTTCTAAAATACATCTTTTTTTTTGAAAATAAAACCCAAATTCTGATATTTAAGATTTATTTAAGATTTCAAATAAATGGTCTGAAACAAATACCAGTTTACTATAGCAGACAGTTCTTAGTTTTGTCACTTGCTTTGCAGTATGTTGCATATTTAAGCGATAAGATGCAGCATCCATATATAGTTAACGGAATATTTATTAGATTATCTTCAACCTGACTCGTAATTAAACTCCGAAAAGAGGCTGCTACTTAACGTAACAGCCTCTTCTACAATCACAATCTCATCTATCCATTTACCGCTTTACTCATTCCGACTCGAACTTATAGCCCATGCCCCAGATGGTTTTGATCATATCTCCCTTTGCTCCCATTTTACTGCGAAGCTTCTTCACATGTGTATCGATGGTTCTGGCATCTCCGAAATAATCATAGTTCCACACACTATTTAGAATTTTTTCCCTGGAAAGTGCAATCCCTTTGTTCTCCACAAAATAGGTCAAAAGCTCGAATTCCTTATAACTCAACTCTATCGGCTGTCCATCCACGGTCACACTGTGTGCTGCCTTATCAATACGAATTCCACCTGCCTCCAGCAGATCATCGGCACTTACCTGACTGGTTCTGCGCAGGATGGCTTCTACTCTCGCCACTAAAATCTTGGGGCTGAACGGCTTGGATATATACTCATCTACGCCCAGCTCAAAGCCCTGCAGTTCATCCCTCTCATCCGACTTCGCCGTAAGCATAATGATAGGCACCTTGGAATAGGCTCTGATTTCCCGGCATACCTGCCAGCCATCCATCCTGGGCATCATCACATCTAAGATAATGAGAGCAATATCATTTTGTTCAAAGAAAATATCTACCGCCTGCTGACCATCTTCTGCTTCCACTACATCATAATTGCTTTTGACAAGGAAATCCTTTACCAGCTTCCGCATGCGGCTTTCATCATCTACTACTAAAACCTTCAGTTTATCCATATCAGCATCTACACCTTTCTGTCACATTATCACAGTTCTCTTCTATGTACCTATATGCTATTCTTCTATCCTATATCTTTGTCAGTATACGATATAATTATGTTCAAATTGTGACAAAATCAGGAGTTTTCATAAAACTAAGGAGTAATATTTAACTCTTTTTCTGCTTCTCTTACCGCCTGCTCCCGTTCCTGCAATTGTTGCTCCCATTCGGAATATTCATTAATCACAGCCGTCCTGTAATTCACAATATTGGGAACATCACTCTTCCAGGATATAACAAACATCCCTATCACAAGGATAACCAGAATCACATTAATCAAAAGTGAAGTAAGAAATCGCCCTTTATATTCTATCTTTGGTTTTCTTGCGGCAACACTCCGTCTGATAGAGCTGTTATTCTCTGTCTTATTACTAAATGTCCCATACAACGGAATCGGTTGTATCTTTTCCGCCGGGACTCCCCATTGTATCATCTCCACCTGCATTTTTCGTAAATAGGCCTGCCCGATTGGTGTAAGAAATACTCTGTTTTCAATTGCTT
Organism: Lachnospiraceae bacterium; assembly: GCA_022781395.1. Taxonomy (GTDB): domain Bacteria; phylum Bacillota; class Clostridia; order Lachnospirales; family Lachnospiraceae; genus UBA3282. The sequence goes on from JALETS010000183.1 coordinate 4,195, forward strand.
TATTATAAACAAGCAAAACATTCTGTGGTTTCCGGTAATCAAGATGCTGCTCCAGATTTTCCACCTTTTTTTCTTCCATTCTTGCCGTCTCTGCATCAGCAACAGTGGCAAATTTATAGCCGCCCACAATCAGATCATCACTGTTTTTATCATTCTTATCCATATCCGTTACCCCTGCGTTATTTTCTATTTCTACATTTTAGCAAGAATAAAGTTTCCTTTCAACCACAAAAAAGGAACAGCCATTTCGACTGTTCCTCTATGTATTACATCTTGAATATGTTCATGTTCTGTTCCAGACCATTTGCCACATCCTTAAGCTGTGAAGCATTTTCGGAAATATTATAAACAATACCGCTTACCTGTGTCACGGATGCGGAAGTTTCTTCCGTACTTGCTGCATTCTCCTGAGCAATTGCTGTCAGGTTCTGAACCACATCCACAACGTTCACTCTCGCTTCGTCCAGCTTCCTGGTCTTGTCTGCAATTCTGTTTACGCCATCAATCGAAGTATTGATTCCGTCTTTAACCTGTGTAAAGATCTCATCTGTTTTCTCTACACTGCTGATCTGCTTACTCATAATCTCTTTGACCTCATCCATGATTGCAACGGACTTCTGGGAATCTTCAATCAGAGAATCAATGATACCTTCAATCTGTCTTGCAGACTCATTGGACTGCTCTGCGAGTTTCTGAATCTGTCCTGCAACAACAGCAAAACCTCTTCCCTGTTCTCCTGCTCTTGCTGCCTCAATGCTTGCATTCAGGGATAACAGGTTTGTCTCCTCAGCAATGGATGTGATAAGAGAGGTTGCTTCCCTAATCTTCATAGCAGATTCATTGGTTGTATTGGTCTGTTCATAGATAACATCAATGGCCTCTTTTGCCTGGGTATTAATCTTCTCTAATTCTACAAGTGTAGCAGATGCCTCATCACTGGATGTCTTCATTTCATTTGCATTAGCAATCAGATTGTCAACTTCCTGAGCAGTTTCCTCTACCATATTACCCATCAAAATAACATTTTCTGTAGCTTTCTGTGTTTCATCAGCCTGTGAAGATGCTCCTTCTGCAATCTCTGATACAGCCTTCTCAACCTGTTCTACCGTAGAAGCTGTTTCAGATGCATTGTTATTCAACGAGTCTGATGCATTAAATAACTGCTGGCTCTGATCTCTTAAATCGGATACTACGTTAGCCAACTGGTTACGAAGTTCTGCAACAGCACGGCTCATCATACCGGTTTCATCTTTTCTGGCAACCAGCTTCTCCTGTCCCTCAATCTCTGAGAAATCCATATGAGCCAGTTTGCCGACAATATCTGTTACCTGAATGACAGGCTTCACGATTCTATTAACAATAAAGTATGCGATTAGTACAAAAATCACAACCAATACAATCGAACAGATGGTTCCAATACCGATAACCTCTGTAACCGGTTTCATAATCTCGTCTTCATCTGCAGAGATTACTAATATACAGTTACCTTTTTCCGTAATTGCATAGGCTGCATATTTAATTGCGCCTTTAAATTCATATGATACTACTTCCGGTTCCGGAACCGTACCCGCCTGTAGCTTTTCGACAACACCTTTTACTACGGCATTTTCAACCGGCTGTCCTACTTTATCCTTCGTCGGATGATATAGCATGGTTCCGTCTGCAGATACCAGATATGCATAACTGGATGACACATCCTGTATACCGACCCCTTCAAGAGTTGCTGACAGATTATTATAATCCGTAGCTGTATTGTAACCCTGTGTTTCAATCTGCTGCTCAATTTCTGCGCCATAGGCTACAGTCAGGTCATACAGATAATTCTGATTAAGTTCCATCAGGTGTTCCCTGACATTGTTAATATAAATGACAGATACACATATAGCCAGTGCCGCCATTGCCGCAACTAAAACTGCCAGGATTTTGGTTCTGACAGATTGAATCACTCCAACCTTGTCTGCATTTGCTTTACTTATCTTCTCTTTTTTTGCCATAACCGTACCTCTCCTAATAATGAAATCTAAGTAAAAACTCCTTACTTATTTTAACGCAAAATCCATATATTGTCTATAAAAAGCCTACATAATTTGCCTAAAATTTACACAAAAAGTGTTTATTTTCTCTCCAAAAAATAATGAAACGGAAGCTCATAATACCAAGCCTCCGTTTCATCATTAAATCTGTATATTTGGACGGCAGTTCGCCGCTGCCATATCTAGTGGACCAGACGGGAGTCGAACCCGTGTCCAAAAGCCCATTCCCTGTCCTTCTACTATCATAGTCTGTCATTTCGGATTACTCCTCATTCCCTCCTGTATCAGGAAACAGACACCCCGATACATTCAGTAGCTTCATCATACGCCCACAGGCTCAAAGCTTTACCTGTGTCGTTTCCTACATAGTCGATGCCCGGTTCTTAATGTGTAGGTGCACTAAGTCGGACAGCTGCCATTAGGCAGCGTATGCTAAATTATCTTCAGCGTTTATATTTAGATTCGCGATTTGACGCATCAGCCTGCGGATAGCTTCTCCAGCTGCAAGACCCCTGTCGAAACCTTGACTGGCCCTTATAAAAGTATTATCGGCATATTATGAGAGATTCTTAATCTTAAATTCTCTTTCATGCTCTCTTCTTAAATCTTTCTTGGCTATATCCTGTCTCTTGTCGTAGAGCTTCTTACCTTTTGCAAGGCCGATCTCCACCTTCGCTCTGCCGTCCTTGAAATAAACCTGTAAGGGAACAATCGTATAACCCTGCTCGCTCATTTTACCGGCAAGCTTCCTGATTTCCAGCTTATGCAGAAGTAGCTTCCGAACACGAAGCGGGTCTTTATTAAAGATATTTCCTTTTTCATAGGGACTTACATTCATACCATACACAAAAGCCTCTCCGTTCTCAATCCGGACAAATGCTTCTTTGATACTGCACTTCCCCATCCGTAAAGACTTAACCTCTGTACCATGAAGCGCAAGCCCCGCTTCATATTTTTCTTCTATAAAGAAATCATGATATGCCTTCTTATTATTGGCTACTAATTTCATCGCCTCTTTTGCCATTTTCCATTACACCTCTTTGTCATCCTCATCATAAGGAATTTCAAAATCAACCGTTCTGGTCAGTCTGTCCACGCCTTTAATCATAATGCGCAGTTTTTCGCCTAATTTATAGCTTTTCCCGGTATCACGCCCTACCATTTCATAGCAGTTCTCATCATAATAGAAATAATCTCCCGGCAGCGTTGACACATGGATCAGGCCTTCCACTGTATTTGGCAGCTCCACATAAATACCCCACTGGGTTATACCTGAGATAACACCCTCGTATATTTCTCCGATTCTATCAGCCATATACTCCGCTTTCTTAAGCTTCTCAGTCTCTCTCTCCGCTTCCTCTGCGCGGCGTTCCATTTTAGAAGAGTGCTTTGCAACCTCCGGCAGTTTCTGCTCATAGTGCTCAATCCGGTTCTCCTTCATTTTGCCACGCAGCTGCTCTTTAATAATGCGGTGAATCTGCAGATCTGGATAACGTCTGATAGGAGAAGTGAAATGACAGTAATACTGGCATGCAAGCCCGAAATGTCCTGTACATTCCACCGTATATTTAGCCTGCTTCATGCTTCGCAGTGTAAGCCTGCTGATCAATGTCTCTTCATCTGTATCTGTAATTTTGCCAAGCAGTTTCTGAAGTTCCTTCGGATGTACCTCTTCCCCGGTCAATTTAATATGATAGCCAAAATTCTGTATAAATGTTGACAGCTTCATTATTTTCTCCGGATCAGGCTTCTCATGAGTACGGTATACAAAAGGAATCTCCAGCCAGAAGAAATGCTGGGCTACCGTTTCATTGGCAATCAACATAAAATCTTCTATGATCTTAGTCGCTACATTGCGCTCATAGGGCTTAATGTCCACTGGATGCCCATTTTCATCCAGAAGTATTTTGCTCTCTGCAAAATCAAAGTCGATAGAGCCTCTTTTATGCCGCTTCTTACGAAGGATAGCAGCCAGTTGCTCCATCATCTCAAACATGGGAATCAGCGGTTCGTATTCTGCCCTCTCTGCCTCATCCTTATCTTCCAGAATCTTTCTGACAGAGGTGTAGGACATTCTCCTGTCCACGCAGATAACAGTCTCCGCAATCTGGTAATCTACTACATCGCCCTTTTCATTAATAGTCATCAGACAGCTTAATGCCAGCCGGTCCACTCCCTGATTTAAGGAACAGATTCCGTTTGACAGTTTATGGGGCAGCATCGGGATCACACGATCCACCAGATATACGCTGGTTCCCCTTTCCAGAGCTTCCCAGTCAAGAGCAGAATTTTCCTGTACATAGTTGCTTACGTCAGCAATGTGCACTCCCAGATGATAAAGTCCTTTTTCATCCCGAAACACGCTTACCGCATCATCCAGATCCTTGGCATCCTCACCATCAATCGTTACCATCTGTAAATCCCGAAGATCCATGCGCCCATTCCTGTCGGCCTCCTGCACTTCGGAAGGTACACGCTCCACCTGATTCATTACCTTTTCACCAAACTCTGCCGGCAGTCCATAGCTTCTGACAATAGACATAATATCCACACCGGGATCATTGATATGACCAAGGATCTCTACAACCCTGCCCTCCGGCTTGTGTCTATCATCACCGTAAGAAGTCAGCTCTACTACTACTTTATGCCCGTTTACCGCCCCTTTAGAACGTTCCTTTGGCACAAAAATATCCACACCGATTTTAGTGTTGTCAGGGATCACAAAGCCATAATTCCGGGACTGTTCATAAGTTCCTACAACCTGTTTCATGCCGCGTTCCAGAACCTTGATTACCGTTGCTTCCTGACGTTTACCACGCTGCCCGGGCAGCAATCTGACCATTACGCGGTCCTCATGAAAAGCACCATTTACCTGGTCCTCCGGAATATAGAAATCATTCTCACATCCTTCAACCTCTACAAAACCAAAGCCTTTGGCATTACTGATGAAGGTTCCTACCAATTGATTTTCATCCGGCTTACAGTATTTACCCTGTCTGGTAATCTGCAATTTACCTTCTGACAGAAGTGCCTGCAGCACCTCTCTGAAGGCTTCCCGGTCTTCTTTAGACACCTGCATGAAGGCTGCTAGTTCCTTTTCCTTCATTGGGACGTACATCTCATCTGCTACAAGCTCGCATATTAATTTTTTACGTTTTTCAAATCTCTCATCCAGCTCTTTCTTCATATCCCAAACATCACCCTATGATATCATTCCCGTTTTTTTAATTATTAATCTGTGGGCTCTCTGTCGCTGCTTATACACAAAAAGCACTCTTATGCAAGAGTGCTTTCCATTAATGTAATAGGAAATTGCTCGTATGTTTTGCGAACCTTTTTTAAAAAATGGTCAGATTCAAAACAATCGCAATTACCATAAATCCAATCGCCAAACCGGTAGTAATCTTAACCAGCTTACCCTCCATGGACCGTCCTTTGTTCTTACCCCAATAGGTCTCGGCCGCACCGCTTACCGCCCCAAGTCCGGCTGTTTTGCCTTCCTGCATCAATACCAATATAACAAGTGCTATACAAATAATAATATAAATAATCGTCAATGTAATTCTAAGTGCTCCCATTTTCACACCTCCTAATGTCAAGCAGACTTTATCTTACCACAGAACTGTTTGTTTCGCAATATCAAAAACAAAATTCTTTTATAAAACGTCCTAAGCTCACAGAACAAATGCATCAAAGGCATCCTCTTTTGTATTCTGTTCACTGTGATAACGCATCAGATATGCCTTCATCTCCGTATGGTTATCTCCCATATCTTCCATCATGCTCTGAAAATTCTCCGTAGTCACACATCCCAGTTCTGTCAGGAAACGGTAATACTCTCTCTCATCTCCATGCTCCTCCAGCACCACAAGCCAAGTCTCCTCTGTTGCTTGTCCTTTCATATGTTCTAACAGATAGTTCCTCAGATACGCTCTTGCAGCTTCCTGCAGTCCGTAATCATGCATCAGGCGCAGCATCGCCAGTCTGACTTTGCCTTTTCTCTGCTGCGACATATAGTATTCCAGATTATTCTCTTTACTGCCGTAATCTTCTTCACCGCACAACAGCATCCTGGAAAAACCGTCAGCATCATCCAGTCCCATGAGATTTAGCATTCTTGTATCCCACTGGGCAAGCCAGTTATCCGTTCCCGCATTTTCGAAATCAAACAGATAAAATGCATTCAGTCTGCTCATCGTAGCCGCCAGCAGATAGCCCACATCAATCGTCTTCTTTCCTGTCATATCACCCTGTTCATCTATGATCTGTTCCAGCCTGTCACATTCCCTGAAAGCTCCCTGTCCGATTTCCAGCTTATGATAAGGTAGTATTATCTTTGTCAGCTTTGCACAGCATGCAAACGCCCAGTCATCTATCCGCATAATACTGTCCGGCAAGGTTATCTGCTTCAGCATCTTATTACTTAAGAACGCCTTTTTGCCTATGCAGGTTACCGGGCAGTCTTCCATCCGATCAGGAATGACCACTTCTAAATCCTTCCCACGATAGCCGATAATCTCGGCCTGATTGTCAATCAGCCTGTACTGTAAGACTCCCTGGGGAGTATCTGTTTCTTTTATCCTCATACCAAATAACCTCTTTTAAAGGCTCAGTTCCTTAATCTGTTCTATCAACTGATCACTTCGCTCTGTCAGCATCAGTTCCTCATTATGACGCTGATAATCCTCACAGCCATACATACTGATAAACTTAGCGCAGTCCGCTTGTACCGTACACTCTGTTACGAGAATCAACATCTCATTGCCCGAGCCAAACACATCTTCTACAAACCGGAACAAATAATGTATCCTGTCCTTCAAATCAGCCGTATCCTGCTTATATTGGAGTACTTTGACATCAAAGCTCTCCTTGATCTTTGCAAAAGCAGTCTGTACATCTGTTACATCTTCAACCCGTAGCTTCTTTGCACACTCATTTAAAAATCTCACAATAGCACGATTCTTTACTTTATCCCTTGCAGATAATGCACCTGCCTTCTGTAAAGAATCCATGGATTTCCGGCGCCCCTCTGTCTGCATTTCCAATAAAGTAAGAAGTTCATCACTACTGCAGCCGGATTCCATCTTCGCCTTAACAGCCTTAAGCGGATTCATCAGTTCACTCAGCATATTTGACGTCTGGATATTTTCTTTCACATCCTGCTGCATCCGGTCGATCAACATGCCCATCAATGACAATCTTTCATCAAAATCTGCCTTACGTGCCTTATCCTTCGCCTGTTCACTGACTTTGCCGGTGAGAATGTCTTCTACTTTATAGTCATTCTGATACTTTCTGTATAGATCATAATATGCCGTAAATTCCTTAACGACCCGGTCATTTCTGATATATTGTCCCACAAAAGATTCCTCTACCGTGAGACCTTCTTCCTCATAGAGTATCAGCATCTGAGATAAATCTTCCCAGCCTCTGGCTGTGATATAACTCTTACCCTTTACCGTAGTCTCTACCTGATAGAAATCCTCTTTCTTGAGATCCAGGTAATTCGTAATTGCAGTATGGATTCCGCGATCTGCGGCATATTCTCTCCAGGCAGCATAATCTGCCTCCACCTCCAGTATTTTCATACGGTCTAAGGTTACTACATCAAATTCCCGAACGGATTTATTATATTCCGGCGGATTACCCGCAGTCACAATAACCCATCCTTCCGGCACCTGATGTCTGCCAAACACCTTATATTGCAAAAACTGCAGCATGGAAGGTGCCAGGGTTTCTGAAACGCAGTTAATCTCATCCAGAAACAGAATCCCCTCCTTCAGTCCGCTTTCTTCCATCACATCATAGACAGAAGCAATAATCTCACTCATGGTATACTCTGACACATCATAAGACAGGTTCCCATATGTTTTATGGGTAATGAAGGGCAGTCCTAGTGCCGACTGTCTTGTATGGTGGGTCATGGAATAAGACACCAGGGCAATCTGCAGTTCCTGGGCAATCTGCTCCATAATGGCCGTTTTACCGATACCCGGAGCTCCCAGCAGAAAAATAGGCCTCTGACGCACCACCGGAATCCGATACTCTCCTTCTTCATCCTTCTTAAGATAGATTTTAACCGAATCTTTAATATAATTTTTAGCCTCTTTAATGTTCATATATTGTTACCCGTTTCCTCTATTGATTATTCCTGTGCATATGCTTCGATATCCTCTTCCTCAAGAACCAGCTTGATCGCCCAGTTCGGTACCTTCGGAGTATTGTCATCATCCTGCAGGAAAACAAATGCCACTTCATAATCCGGCATGCTTTCCGGATAGATTCCATAGCCATCCGTAAAATAAATCAGTCCTTTTAAATTATCAAATTCCTTCTCTTCTTTCAGCTTCTCCACGTAAGCAAAAACCGGTCTAAAATCCGTCGCTCCGAAACCGGTCAGCTTACCCTGACTCATAAAAGTCTCCAGATCTTCCCGCTGCGTAATCCTGATATCCTGCTGCACTTCGCTGTCGCACTGTATAATGTGTACATTGATTTTGTTGAAAAAATTCTCACTCTGCTGCATGATACTGTAGGTCTTTTGCAGAAACGCCTGTACCAGATCTCCACGGCAGGAAGCCGAGGTATCAATGGCAATCACAAAATCCTTGATCTTATTGCTGTCTTTATATTCCAATGGCTCTACCAAAGGCATATTTCCATAAGTGTTTAATCCATAGGTATAATAGACATAATCAAATTCATCGTCATTTATCTGGATTGTCTCACCCATCACCATGAACTTTTTGAGAAATCCTGTATAATCATAGCGTTCCCTGGTGGCCTCTTTCAGATTCTGTTCCATGCTCTGGGCATTGTTTCTATCCTTACTGAAGCTCCTTAAATCCGCTTTGATCCGCTCGCTAACCTTGCGCCACTCTTCCTGGGACAATTCCAGTTCTTCCTTAAGATCCCAATATATATGTTCATCATAATGGCATAACTTATTCCAGTCTTCCCACGCTTTCCGGGAAGGTTCCTCGATCCGGAAATGCCTGTATATCTTTTCTGCGGTCAGACCGCCTGCCTGCTTTCTCATAATATCCAGCCTGTTTCGCAATGCATCATCCGAGGGCAGCCTGGTCAGATGCAGATCCAATTCCAAAATCGTATTTTCAACTGCAATATCCGTGGCAAGATTCCAATACTCCCTGTTCAGCTTGTCCGTCTCCATTGCATGATAGAAAATACAGTGCAGTAAGGTATGCAGATAGAGTCTGGCTGCATAATGCGGCTCTGCCTGATACTGTCTGAGCAGCCGGACCGGATCATAATATAACCTTGTTCCATCAAACAGATGCGCCCCCGTTTCCTCTCTGCACTCTATTTTCAGCTTAGAAAGTGCCACATCCAGAAAACGCATATTAATCAGCAGTCCATCATGGGCGAGACGGAATATCTCACCGGCAATCTGTCTTATTTGAAGTTTTCTGTCAACTTTTTCTTCACTCATATCATCATTTTATCATATCAACACAAAGGTCTTCAACAGATAAAGTATCAACAGATGGGTCGGATAGAATATGTAAAAGAACCACTTGGAGGCTTCTTTCCCATGTTCCATACGCTTTCCATTATAAAATACCAGAACCGTAAATGCTGCTGCCAGAATGCCAAGCCCGGACAAAGCACCATGCATCACCGCAGTAGTAATATTACAATTCATCTTCTCAGCATAGTCTATCATATTGCATAAAGAAAAGGCTATATATGTTATGCCAAACCCCCATGCCATTTTTTCCCGGTCCCCGGCACTTCTGTATAACAGTATCGTCAGCATCGGTGCAATAAGCGCCCAGTCGCTGTTCATGGTTGCCATGACCAGCAATGCACAAAGCACGGTTCTGCCCGTCATATTCGGAAACTGTTCCATCACAACTAGAATCAAATAACTGCACAGCAATGTATATATCATGTTGAAAGAGTCATCCTGCGTCACCAGTCCATATGGTATCTGTGATATAACTGCAAACAGCATAAGCCGTATTCCGTATTGCTTCCTCGATCCGGTATAATGAAATCCCTCTACCAGAAAGAAACACATGACCGGGGCTGTAAAATAACCGATATCCTCCATCACTTCATGCAATGCCGGAGGTAATGGAAAAAGCTCTATAGCTGCTATATGGTTTAACAGCATAGCCAACATGGCTACTAGCTTGATAACATCCCGGTTGAATATTCTGATATTCATATGATCTGTTTTCACTTTGCTTTACTCACTTCCCACAACAAATCTTTCATCTGTATCATGGCTTCTGTATTACTATGATACATTACAATGATCTGCATAAAAATAGGCCATTGAAGTCCTCTCAATCGCCTATCCTCTTCTGAATATACTTCTTACCAAAGTACTGCTACATTACAGCATACCGCGTAAGTCTACTGTGCAAACGGATTGTACTGCTTTTCATGTCCAATGGTCGTACTCTCTCCATGACCCGGATATACCTTCGTCTCATCCGGAAGGGCAAACAATCTCTCTTTGATCGATCTGGAAAGTGCACTCATGCTTCCCGTAGCCAGGTCTGTCCTTCCAACCGACTCTGCAAAAAGCGTATCACCCGCAATCAGAATTCCTGCTTCCTCAAAATAATAACAGCAGCTTCCAACAGTGTGCCCGGGCGTAGCAATCAGTTTGCAGGTCATATCCGCAATGGTGATCTTCTCGCCATCCTTCAGATATTTGTCCGGAATAACCGTATAGGGCCTTCCCACCTGATCCGACACATTGGTAACCGCATCCTCGCAAAGTGCTTTCTCCTCTTCATAGGCATAAATCGGAGCTCCGGATAATTCACGCAGCTTATTGGTTCCCCAGATATGATCGAAATGACCATGGGTCAACAGAATGCCTTTGACCAGAAACCCCTTTTCACGCAATGCTTCATAAATATATTCTCCCTTATCTGCCGGATCAAAGAAAATCACGTCACTGCTTCCTTCTCTGTAAACGAAATAACAATTCGTCTGACAAATACCAATCATAAGTCTGCCTATTTTGATTTGGGACATGATATACTCCTGCCTTTCTGCACAAATTCTCTCTGCTTCATTAGATACCAGAGATTTTCTCTTTATAATGTTATGTTAACCTGTCGTTCTTTCAATATCAATAACGCTCTCAATGGTTCTGATCTTATCAATAATACGCTGCAGCTCTTCCCTGCTTCGTATCTCAAAGCTGACAGACATAGTTGCCGTTCCCTGCTTACTTGTTCTGGTATTTAACGCCATGATATCAATATTCTTCTCTGTCAGGGCTCTGGAAATATCAGCCAGCAGACCGTTACGGTTGTTTGCATAGATACTGATTTCTGCAAAGTATTTACCATCCACATCCTCTGTATGCTGCCACTCTGCATCAATCAGACGATGTCGGTCTATCTCAGGCAGATTCATTACATTGACACAATCCGTCCGGTGAATGGAAATGCCTCTTCCTCTTGTTACAAATCCGACAATCTCGTCACCCGGTACCGGATTACAGCATTTGGAGAAACGTACAGCCACATCATCGATTCCCTTTACAATAATACCACTGGTACCCTTCTTATCCCTGCCACGGTTTACCTGAGTATTGCCTTCGATTTCTGCCATGATTTCGGCATCGGTCATCTCTTTCTTGTGATCCTGATCATACAGTTCCTGCATCCGGTTAATGATCTGTCCCTCTTTGAGACCTCCATGTCCAATCGCAGCCAGAACAGAATCCCAATCCTGGAAGCCGTATTTTTTCATAATGGCATCTTCATATTTAGGAATCAATATATCAAGGGTATTGATGGCTTTTGCCTTACAATATGCCAAAACGAGTTCTTTGCCTTTAACAATATTATCTTCTTTTAGTTCATTCTTAAACCACTGGTTAATCTTATTCTTGGCCTGAGTGCTCTTGACCACATTGAGCCAGTCTCGGCTTGGTCCCTTGGAATTCTGGGAGGTCATGATCTCCACTCTGTCGCCGTTCTTAATCTCATAATCAATATTGACCAGCTTGCCATTGACTCTCGCGCCAATCATCTTATTACCTACGGCACTATGAATACTATATGCAAAATCTATTGGTGTAGAACCGGCCGGCAGATTCTTTACGTCTCCGGTAGGGGTAAAACAGTATACATTATCGGAAAACAGATTCAAATCACTCTTTAGGAGTTTCATGAACTCCTTATTGTCTTCCGCAGTCTGCTGCCATTCCAGAATCTGACGCAGCCAGACAAGCTTCTCTTCCTCCTGGGTCTCTATTTTCTTACCATCGGAGGCTTCCTTATATTTCCAGTGGGCAGCAATACCATATTCTGCCGCTTTGTGCATCTCATAAGTACGAATCTGTATTTCAAAAGGCTGTCCGCTACTGCCGATCAGTGTCGTATGAAGCGACTGATACATATTTGCCTTAGGCATGGCAATATAATCCTTGAAACGTCCCGGTATCGGCTTATACATCTCGTGGATAACGCCCAATGCCGCATAGCAATCC
>JALETS010000191.1 GCA_022781395.1 Lachnospiraceae bacterium
ACTGACTGTTGTATAAGTTCTTACAGATTCCATTCCGATTGTACCGGAATCAATTCTCACTAGTCCCTCCTTTTGTATAAGCCCATTTCCATGCCTGTCTGTGTCACCCGACTGCACCCTCCCTGATGCATGGCAATAGAAAGGACGATATCTTACCGGAAAATCCTTTTCCCATAAAATACCGTCCGTGGTCTCAACATATTACAGATTCAGGAAAAACCACTCTGGCCAAGAGTTATCTTCCCTGTACCATATATATCGGAACATTCTGTGATTTCATTAACCGTCTACTCTGTTATAGTTGATCAGGCAGCCTTTTAAGATAATCTGTCTCTCTTCATCCGTCAGTTCGCCGAGTCTTAAGTCGAACTCTGCCAACTGTCCTGCTGTCACATCTACCTTATAAGCCTTGATCACATCTGCCTTCTCCTCTACTGCCTTCCTGATACCGGGGAAGAAAAGGTAGTCCAGATTCTTAAACGGAAGTTCTCCTTCCGGAATCAGGAACGGAAGCATACCCCAGTTGATCAGGTTAGAACGATATCTCTTGGTGGCATACTCATTGGCAATATTAGCCCAGCCGCCCAATACTTTCTGACAGCTTGCTGCCTGCTCTCTGGCAGAACCGTCACCCGGCTTTACTGCGAAAATAGTGGAGCCGAAACCTGTATTCTCGTGAGACGCATCTGCAAAAGTCTTCTTAACCACATCCATAACCGGTTTTACATCCGGATGTACCTCACAGGGATGTTCTCCCTTCATTCTGGCTGTCTCTGCTCTCTGGATATCCTTAGCACGTCCTACATACTCAGGATCTTTTCTGGATAAGGTAAACTCTGCCAGTCCCAGAGGATTAGAACGATAAGAGGATGTCTCACCGGAAGGAATCAGCTCATCTGTAGTGGTAACCGGATCATGAATCTCAGATACTACGCGCAGCACCAGATTCTCCGGCAGTGCCCCCATAGCCGGCCAGTCCTTAATATTGGGACCAAACTGAATCTCCACGCTCTCGTCAGCCACGCCCTTGGAATCAAAAACACGGTTCGCATAAATATTTGCATCAAAATGATATTTGTACTGTCCGATGGTTCCGTCAAAATCAGTAGCCGGTGTCAATACACCCTTATTGGCCGCCGTAGCTGCAATAGAGCGGGCATCCATCAATGCTACTGAAGAGATCTGTCCATTCTGCAGCTTAGAGCCCTCTCTGTTCGGGAAGTTTCTGGTAGAATGACGGATACTGAACGCATTGTTAGCCGGTGTATCTCCTGCTCCAAAGCAAGGACCACAGAATGCGGTCTTCATGACGGCACCTGTCTCCATAATAGTTGCTGCACAGCCGTTCTTGATCAATTCCATATAAACGGGCATGGAAGCCGGATATACGCTAAGCGTAAATCCATCCGAACCGATATAAGAGCCTTTCAGGATATCGGCTGCCGCACAGATATTCTCAAAACCGCCGCCTGCACAGCCTGCAATAATACCCTGGTCAACCATGAATTTACCGTTTACAACTTTATCCTGTAAGGAATAGGGTACTGCACCGTCTAAGCTGACCTTGGCACGTTCCTCTACATCATGAAGGACATCTGCAAGATTCGCATTTACCTCATCAATCGTATATGTATTGCTGGGATGAAAAGGCATTGCGATCATCGGACGGATCTTAGACAGATCCACTTTGATCATACCGTCATAATATGCCGCTTCACCCGGATTTAACTCCTTATATTCATCCACTCTGCCATGGATATCATAGAACTCTTTGATTGTATCATCTGTTTTCCAGATGGAGGACAGACAGGTTGTCTCTGTCGTCATGACATCGATACCGATACGGAAATCGGCACTCAGGGATGCCACACCCGGCCCTACAAACTCCATTACTTTATTCTTCACATAACCATTCCCGAATACGGCCCCGATAATCGCCAGTGCCACATCCTGAGGACCTACACCCTTCACCGGCTCACCGGTCAGATACACACCAACCACACCGGGCATATTGATATCGTAAGTCTGGGATAATAACTGTTTAACTAACTCAGGTCCACCCTCGCCCATGGCCATGGTACCAAGCGCACCATATCTGGTATGGGAATCAGAACCCAGAATCATCTTGCCGCCGCCTGCAAGCATCTCTCTTGCATACTGATGGATGACTGCCTGATGAGGCGGTACATAGACACCGCCATACTTTTTCGCACAGGTCAGACCAAACATGTGGTCATCCTCATTGATTGTACCGCCTACTGCGCACAAGGAATTGTGACAGTTGGTAAGTACATACGGAATCGGGAACTTGGTCAGTCCTGATGCTCTGGCTGTCTGGATAATACCCACAAAAGTAATATCATGTGAGGTCAATTTATCAAATTTGATTTTCAGCTTCTCCATATTGCCGGAGGTATTATGCTCCTGCAAGATACCATACGCCATCGTGTTTTTGGTGGCTTCTGCCTTAGAGATTTCTTTCCCTGTTTTACTTTTCACTTCCGCAGCGGCATCCTCACCGTCCGGAATAATCTCGGTGCCGTTTACAAGATAAGCACCACCTTCTAATAATTCAATCATTTTCAACTAACCTCCTCATTTATATTTAGTACGTATACATTATCCCTCAATCTGACAGGCAGACGGGCTTTCTTACCGCCACACCTAATTAATAATTATATAGGATAACCGTCGGCGACGCAATGAATTTAGGAAAAATCAGGATATTTAGAAAATCCGGTTTATTTAGGCGAAAGGTGTCGGATCAACGACATACTTCTCATAGAATCTATAGTCTTCCATCCGACAGTTGACCTTCATCCGTACCCCTTCCTCCAGATAGGAGGTCTCATACACTACGGCATGCTCATTCAGATAAGACACCGCCCTGCCGTCTGTATAAGGAATCAGGAAAATACATTCCCGATAGCCGCCTGACAGCTTCTGTTCCATCAGGCTGATCAGTTCTTCCATCCCAATCTGCTGTTTGGCAGACAAATAGATGCTGTTCTCTGTCACCACCGGCAGATGCTCTGTCAGCCCTTCTTCGGAAAGACCGGACAATCCCGGTATCTCATCCGGCGTTACCAGGTCTGCCTTGTTATAGACATATATCATGGGAATACCATCTGCTCCCAATTCCTTTAGCGTCTGATTGGTAACAGCAATCTGCTCTTTGTAATGCTCATCACTGTAATCCACCACCTGCAGAAGAATATCTGCTTCCCTGGCTTCTTCCAGGGTAGAATGGAAAGCCTCCACCAGATTGTGGGGCAGCTTATGAATGAACCCTACAGTATCCGACAACAGGAAAGCATGATGATTCTCCGGAGCAATCTTACGCACAGTAGTATCCAACGTGGCAAAAAGCATATCCTTCTCCATAACCTTTTTCTCTTCCACATCCACTTCATCTATTCCGTATAGATCCAGCATGGCGTTCAGCAGCGTAGATTTCCCCGCATTGGTATACCCCACCAGAGCTGCCCTGGGCAGACCTGACTGGGCACGGCGCTTTCTCTGGGTTTCACGCTCCCGGCTCACATTCTTCAGCTCCCGCCGCAGTTCTGTCAGACGATGCTCCAGAACACGTCTGTCCAGTTCCAGCTTCTTCTCCCCGGCACCCTTATTGCTCATGGCACCGCTGCCGCCTCCCTGTCGGCTCAGTGCGGCATGGAGTCCTACAAGTCTGGGCAGCATATACTGCAACCTGGCCACCTCCACCTGTAATTTTGCCTCACGGGAATGGGCTCTGCTTGCAAAAATATCGAGAATCAGTGTACTTCTGTCCAGAACAGGCTTCTCCAATCGTTCCTGAAGATTCCGCATCTGCATGGGAGAAAGAGAATTGTCAAATATTATGATGTCCGTGTCGGTTTCCAGAGCAAGTTCTTTTACTTCCTCCACCTTACCTGTACCGATATAAAATGCCTTATGCACTTCCGCAAGGGTCTGCTCTATGGTAGCAACCACTTCCATATCACAGGCTTCTGCCAAAGCACCCAATTCCTCCAGAGAAGCAACATAATCTTCTCCATCATTTAAATTGATACCAACCAACAATGCCCGTTCCATCTGATATCTATACCTTTCTTTTGCACTATCCATGCAGATCCAAATATTTCTCTGCCAGTTCCACAGTGCCCTCCGCAAATTTTTCCCGATACGTTATAGCAGAGGCAGCATTGGTGCGGCTGTGTACCCATGCCAGTAACTGCAGTCTGCGCATCATAATAAAAGTGGAAATCATATCCAGGTCTTCCCGTGTAAGAGTACCCTGCTTCCGATACCCTGCTATCCATGCCTTAATTAATTCAGGAACTGCCTCTTTTGTCTCAACAAAACTTAAGGACGCAGCCAGATCCTGCATATACCAGCCAAATCCGCAATCATCAAAATCTATGATCTTCAGCCTGTCCTCTTCAATCAAAAGATTGGCTCCCCGCAGATCCCCATGAATCAAACCGTACTTCCCCCGGTTAACACCATATTCCTGCAATTTCTGATAAATCAGCCTGTCTGCCCTGTTCAGGACATCCGGTATGCCCTGCCCGGACTTAATCGGCTGTGCCGGGACAAACACCTCTCTCCAATCTCCCCAGACAGCCTGCCTGCCGATCATCGTCTCGTAATTCCAATGGAACCGGGGTAATTCTGATGCCTCTTTCCAGCCCTTTGTCTGTGTATGAAATAATGCTGTCACTTCGCCCAGGCGCTCAAACCAGACTGTCTGTTCCGACAAAGTCAAATTCTCCAGCGGCATACCTGTCAGATAAGTAAAAAGCATCCCATAATATACTTGTCCCTTTCGATCCTCTACCTGATACAGATACTGTCCGTCATCACCAGCCAGTGGCTGCCGCAGGCTGAATCGTACTTCAGACTGCTTATCCCTGCCGCATACCTGCCGGTCTTCATCATACTCCCTATATTGCTTCTGCAGTTCCAGCATCCATCGGATCTCTGACAGAAGTTCTTCCTCACTGTGATATGCCGGCCGGCACAAGCGCACGATGACACGTCTGCTCCGGCTGTCTGGGTCACTGTTTGGAGATTCATCTGTATTTTCAGTATGCTCCGCCAGATAGGTAATATTCTCTGACACCTGCAAAAGCTTTATAGTATCAGCACCTTTCAGCATCCGGTTGTAATTCTGCAATATTCTGTTGGCTAAACGGATACATTCTTCTTTATCATCAAACATCATATTTCTGATTATATCATGACTTACTGAGACTTGTCGCAATAAATTCAAAAGCTCTTACCCCATATAGCAGAGTAAGAGCTTCCCTTTAATAAATTATTTACCGATTTTCTTTCCGATAACAGGTTCTTTCGGAATCACTACCTTGTCAAGCTTCCAGATATCATCCACATACTCCTGAATCGTTCTGTCGGATGTAAATTTACCGGAGCATGCCACATTGAGAATAGCACTCTTAGCCCATCTCTTCTCATCCCTGTACGCTGCTTCCACTCTTCTCTGAGCCTCTGCATAGGATTTAAAATCTTTCAGGATAAAATAGGTGTCCGCTTTCGCCGTGCATTGTGTATTCAGCAAGGAATTATACAACGGTCTGAACAGATCAGGATCGTTCGGTGCATAGGTACCGTTAATCAGCTGCATTAATACTTTTCTGATATCCGGATCATTGTTAAATATCTCTGTCGGATCATAACCGCCATAATTCTCATAACGGATGACTTCATCAGAACTTAACCCGAAAATAAATGCATTCTCTTCGCCTACTTCTTCCACGATCTCCACATTGGCACCGTCCATCGTACCCAGCGTCAAAGCACCGTTTAACATGAACTTCATATTACCGGTACCGGATGCCTCCTTACTTGCTGTAGAAATCTGCTCGGATACATCGGATGCTGCAAAAATAATCTCCGCATTGGATACACGGTAGTTCTCAATAAAGACTACCTTAATCTTACCGTTAATACCGGGATCATTGTTAATCACATCTGCCACGGAATTGATCAGCTTAATTGTCAGCTTGGCATTTTTGTAACCTGCTGCTGCCTTTGCACCGAAGATAAAAGTTCTCGGATAGAAATCCATATCCGGATGCTCTTTCAACTCATTGTACAGATACATAACATGTAAGATGTTCAGCAGCTGACGTTTATACTCATGCAGTCTCTTAACCTGCACATCAAAGATGGAACGGGGATCTACCTCGATACCATTGTGTTCCAGAATATACTCAGCCAGACGAACCTTGTTCTGATACTTGATGTTCATAAACTCCTGCTGAGCCTTCTCATCATCAGCATATACTTTTAATTTATTAATCATCGGAAGGTCTGTAATCCAGTCACTTCCCACATGGGCTGTTACCCAGTCGGCAAGAAGCGGATTCGCATGCAATAAGAAACGTCTCTGTGTGATACCGTTAGTCTTATTGTTGAACTTCTCAGGCATCATCTCGTAGAAGTCCTTCAATTCCTGATTCTTCAGGATCTCTGTATGTAATCTTGCCACACCATTGACAGAATAGCCTGCTGCAATAGCCAGATGAGCCATCTTAACCTGTCCGTCATAGATAATAGCCATCTTACGGACTTTCTCCTGATCACCGGGGTATCTCTGCTGGATCTGTGCAACAAATCTGCGGTTAATCTCCTCTACGATCTGATAAACACGGGGAAGCAGTCTGGAGAACAGCTCAATAGGCCATTTTTCCAATGCCTCTGCCATAATCGTATGATTCGTATACGCACAGGTCTTGGTCGTTACTTCCCATGCCTCATCCCAGGAAAGGTAATACTCATCCATCAGGATACGCATAAGCTCTGCGATTGCCACAGTCGGATGGGTATCATTCAACTGGAAGGTAACCTTTTCATAGAATTTTCTGATATCATCATGCTTTCTCATGTATTTCGCTACTGCTTCCTGTACAGATGCAGAGATAAAGAAATACTGCTGTTTTAAACGAAGCTCTTTACCGGCGTAATGATTATCATTCGGATAAAGTACTTCAACGATATTTCTCGCCAGATTCTCCTGTTCAACAGCCTTCTGATAGTCACCCTTATCAAAAGAGTCAAGCTGGAAGCAGTCTACCGGTTCTGCATCCCAGATACGGAGCGTATTGACAATGCCGTTGCCATATCCTACAACCGGCATATCATAAGGAATCGCTTTCACGGCCTGATAGCCTTCCTGTCTGAAGTTGCTTCTGCCGTTCTCATCCACATATACATTGACATAACCGCCGAAACGGACTTCCTTGGCATATTCCGGTCTACGCAGTTCGAATGGATTACCATCCTGCAGCCAGTTATCCGGCACCTCAACCTGATAACCGTCTCTGATCTCCTGCTTAAACATACCATAACGATAACGGATACCGCAGCCGTATGCCGCATACCCCAGCGTAGCCAGGGAATCTAAGAAGCAGGCTGCCAGACGACCCAAACCACCGTTACCGAGCGCTGCATCCGGTTCCTGATCCTCTACTACATTAATATCAATACCAAGCTCATCCAAAGCCTTCTCTACGGCCTTGTAAGCCTGCAGGTTAATCATGTTATTACCAAGGGCACGGCCCATCAGGAATTCCATGGACAGATAATATACCATCTTAGGGTCCTGTTTATCATATTCCTTCTGTGTCGTCATCCACTGATCTACAATTGCATCCTTAATCGCATAGGATACTGCCTGAAAAATCTGCTGATCGGTAGCTTCCTCAAGCGTCTTTCTGTAAAGCGTCTTTACATTATAAAGTACGCTTCGCTTAAAAAGCTCTGTATCAAAGGTTGTGGTAACAGCTTTTTTTGCCATTTGCGTTCCTCCTCGTTTCCATCTTCTTTCATTCCAAATATCGTACAGATGTAAGTATGCAATCCTGCACTATATTTATTATATATGCTCTTTATTGTTTTGCCTATCAGCAAACTGCTCAAAAAGTGACATTTTTTTACATAAAATACGAATATATTGGTAATTCAGGTATATTTCACGCCTTAAGCTCAGCACTTCTCAATGCTGATCGTTACCATCTCACCATTGACATTCCACTCTTTGGAAACAGCAAGTGTTTCTCCTGTCGTGATACTCTCTGCCAGAACCTTACCGGAGATCATTGCCTCATTCTTCAGCACGATACCGGCCACCTTATCATTACTGCTCAAGGAAACCTTAATATGATCCATCACTTCAAAATCAGCTTCCTTACGCATGGTCTGGATCTTACTGATCACTTCATAGACAAAGCCTTCCTCGATCAGTTCTTCAGTCAGATTAGTATCCAGCACAACAGTCACATAGTTATCTGCCTCTGCCACAAAACCATCCTTCTGTGCCATATCAATGAGCAGATCCTCTTCTGCCAGAACAATTTCCGTACCATCCACTTCAAATTTCAGAGCACCATCGGATTTCAACGCAGCCATGGCAGCACTGCCATCAACATTAGCAAGATAATTCTTAATGCCGCCCAGCTGTTTACCGTATTTAGGGCCAACCGTCTTAAGCTGCGGCTTGAAGCTGTAGCTTGTGAAAGCAGATACGTCATCCGAGAATTCTACCTTTTTCACATTCAATTCATCCTCAATGATCTCCTGATAGAAGGTACCAAGTTTATTCGGAGCTTTCACATACATGGTGCCAATAGGCTGACGGTTCTTGATATTCGCTGTATTACGGGCTGCACGACCCATGACAACGATCTTAAGAACTTCTTCCATATCCTCTTCCAGCTTCTGATCGATCAGCTTCTCATCTGCAACCGGGAAGTCACACAGATGGATACTATCCGGTGCGCTCCGGTCAATACTTCTTACCAGATTCTGATAGATTTCTTCTGTCATAAAAGGAATCATCGGCGCTGCACACTTGGAAATCGTAACAAGAGCGGTATACAGGGTCATATAGGCATTGATCTTATCCTGCTCCATACCTTTGGCCCAGAAACGTTCACGGCTTCTTCTGACATACCAGTTACTCATCTCATCCACAAAATTGTCCAGTACTCTTGCAGCCTCGGGAATCCGGTAATTGCCTAAATTATCATCCACTTCCTTGATTGCCGTATTCAGCTTGGATAAAAGCCATTTATCCATAACCGGAAGTTTCTCATAATCTAACGTATATTTTGTCGCATCAAAGTTATCAATGTTTGCATACAGAACAAAGAATGCATAAGTATTCCACAGCGTACCCAGGAACTTACGCTGACCTTCCTGTACCGCCTTACCGTGGAATCTGTTAGGAAGCCATGGTGCGGAATTAATGTAGAAATACCAGCGGATTGCATCGGCGCCATAGGTTTCCAGTGCCTCAAACGGATCAACCGCATTTCCTTTGGATTTGCTCATCTTCTGACCGTTCTCATCCTGAACATGCCCCAAAACAATTACATTTTCAAAAGGAGCCTTATTAAACAGTAAGGTAGACTCAGCCATCAGGGAATAGAACCAGCCACGGGTCTGGTCAACCGCCTCAGAGATAAACTGTGCCGGGAACTGCTGTTCAAATAAATCTTTATTTTCAAAAGGATAATGATGCTGTGCAAAAGGCATCGCACCGGAATCAAACCAGCAGTCGATTACTTCCGGTACACGCTTCATGGTTTTGCCACACTTCGGACAGGTAATCGTAATCTCATCAATATATGGTCTGTGCAGTTCCACCGTCTTGGCAGCCGGATTGCCGCTTAACTTCTCCAGTTCTTCACGGGAACCGATAGATTCCATATGTCCGCAGTCATCACACTGCCATACATTTAACGGAGTACCCCAGTAACGGTTACGGGAAATGCCCCAGTCCTGAATGTTCTCAAGCCAGTTGCCAAAACGTCCCTCACCAATAGATTCCGGAATCCAGTTTACAGTCTTGTTATTGCGCACAAGATCATCTCTTACCGCTGTCATCTTAATAAACCAGGATTCACGCGCATAGTAGATCAGCGGAGTATCACATCTCCAGCAGAAAGGATAATCATGCTCAAATTTCGGCGCATCAAAAAGCTTGCCCTCTTTGTCCAGATCCTTCAAAACCTCCGGGTCAGCCTTCTTGACAAATAAGCCTGCATAAGGTGTTTCTTCTGTCATCTCACCCTTACCGTTAACGAACTGCACGAAAGGAAGGTCATATTTCCGGCCTACCTGGGCATCATCCTCACCAAATGCCGGTGCAATATGAACGATACCGGTACCGTCTGTCATTGTAACGTAGCTGTCACAGGTTACGAAATGTGCTTTCTTATGCTGTTTTGCTGCGGATTCTGCCGCACATGCAAACAACGGTTCATACTCTTTATATTCCAGATCTGTTCCCACATAGGTTTCCAGAATTTCATAAGCCGGCTTCCCTTCTTCTGCCAGCTTGCCCAGCACATTATCAAGAAGTGCCTGTGCCATATAGTAGGTATAGCCATCGGCTGCCTTAACCTTTACATAGGTCTCATCCGGGTTCACACAAAGTGCCACGTTGGAAGGAAGTGTCCAGGGTGTTGTGGTCCATGCAAGGAAGTAAGCATCTTCACCCACAACCTTGAAACGTACCACAGCGGAACGCTCCTTCACTGCTTTGTAGCCCTGGGCTACCTCATGAGAAGACAGCGGGGTACCACAGCGAGGACAGTAAGGCACAATCTTAAATCCCTTGTACAAAAGTCCCTTATCCCAGATCTGCTTGAGTGCCCACCACTCTGATTCAATGAAATTATCATCATAGGTTACATACGGATTATCCATATCTGCCCAGAAACCAACCGTACTGGAGAAATCCTCCCACATACCTTTGTATTTCCATACAGATTCTTTACATTTTGTGATAAAAGGGTCCAGACCGTATTCTTCGATCTGCTCTTTGCCATCTAAGCCTAACAGCTTCTCAACTTCCAGCTCTACCGGCAGGCCGTGGGTATCCCATCCGGCCTTACGGGGTACCATATAACCCTTCATAGTACGGTATCTGGGAATCATATCCTTAATAACACGGGTCAGTACATGCCCGATATGAGGCTTGCCGTTTGCGGTCGGCGGTCCGTCATAAAAGGTATAGGTAGGGCCTTCCTTTCTGGAATCCATACTCTTCTTGAAAATATCATTGTCTTTCCAGAACTGGCAGACTTCCTTCTCTCTGTCAACAAAATTTAGACTGGCATCAACTTTCTGGTACATAGTTTGCTCCTTTCTTAACACATAAATAAAATAAAAAGACCCCGTCCCGTAAAAGGACGAGGTCAAAATCTCGTGTTACCACCTGTTACGACGTACAAATCACACACTCAGCATACGCTGCCATTCTACAAAAGCGTATTGCAATCTATGTGATTGATACGGTTCCCGATAACGGCGGAATACCGTCAGTCCCTACTGATTCTCCCACGCGGATAACCCCGGCAGACAGAACGTTCAGTCTGAAACTCAGAAGTGATTTTCCCTAATCTTCTACTTGCACCGGTCTTGCACCATCACCGGCTCGCTGTTGCTTTTAAAGATAAGGTACTGTCTTCTTCAATGTTTTTGCTTTTTTTACTATGCCTATTATAGTATCAGGAAAAAGCGGTTGTCAAGGCAAAACCCGCTATACAAAATACTTTTCGTATTTCCCATCATCTGCATCGAAGAAGCATAACCCCACAATGCCACGTCCGGTATGGGCTCCGATGGCACAGCCTACCGTTCCTACCATAACAGACTTCGGGTGAAGCTCCTGATCAATGACAGATAGCATATAGTCGCGGCCTTCCTCTTCTTCCCCATGACAGATGGCAATCTGCTGATTCTCCAGATGGTATCCGTTTTCCTTCGCATAATCTGCCAGGAAACGAAGAGATTTCTTCCTTCCCCTCACAGTCTTGAGCACCGCCAGTGAGCCTTCTTGATCCACTATCAGAATCGGTTTCATATCCAGGGTTTCTGCCAAAGTCCCTTTGAACTTGGTCAGCCTGCCTCCCTTGATCAGATAGGCCAGCGTATGTACTGTAAAGACATGACGGATATGGGAGATGTAATAACCTGCTGCCTCGATCAGTTCTTCCTTAGTGGCGCCCTTCTCCAGCATGGTTACCAGCTTGCTTACCACCAGACCAAACCCGATTGACGCCGACCTTGAATCGATGATTGTCAGGTCAAAGTCAGGATATTCTTCCACCACATTGACCTTGGCAATATTGGCGGCATTATAGGTTCCTGCAATCCCTGTGGAAAAGCAAAGATAAATAACGGTATCCCCTGCCTCCGCATAAGGCGTAAAGGCTTTGGCAAACATCTCGGGATTGATATGATAGGTCTTCACATCTCTCTTGATATCATCCAGAATCTCATAAAATTCTTTCGTCTGAATTGTTGCACCGTCAAAGTAATCTACATCATCAATTACCACCGGTGTAGGAATCACATGCAGCTTATGCTGCTCTATGTAATCCTTGGGCAAATCACTTGCCGAATCAGTAATAATCCGAATCATACAGTTTCTTGCTCCGTTGTTATTTTATATTTACATGTTTTCATACGTTGAAACTATGATACCATATCTTTTCCCTTAAAAATAGTCTGAAAAATATGGTTTTTCCGCCGGGATCATTCTCTCCAGCCAGGTAAGCATATAATATTCGGTCTGAATCTTTTCATGCTCATACAGATAACTTGGACGTTTATACCCCATCAGCATGGTTGTCAACGTATTGACCGTTAATTCCACTACATTGATGGACTGGTTGTCATCCACCTTCTCGCAGACAGTCTCCCCATCATGCCATGACACCATATAATCTCCCTCATTCCATGGTGCCATCTCGTCATGTACCTTGAAATGAATCTTAAAATCCTCCGGCTGGATCAGATACGGATATTCCCGTAAGAAATCTTCCACATTAATGATTCTTGCCATAATATAAGGTGATATATTCTCCGTGATCTCACTGTCCTCCAGCAGATAGGCCAGTGTCTCGCCCGAATAATTGGCTCCCTTTACCTGATCGACCATGGAGAAGTGGGCACTGATATAATTCCATAGTCCGTGATTCGCCTCAATATTCAGATATACCATTTCTTTGATATAGAAAATATCATTGGCAATATAATATACGATATAACCAAGAGGCTTATGCTCCTTGCTGTAATAAACCGCTGCGATCATATCCTCATTGTCCCAGCGCCAGTATTCTTCCCATGACAACGCATCTCTTATTAAAGCCCCATGCCTTTGCAGGGCAAAATAGGAATGCACATTGTGATAATCCTCAGAATCCAGACTGACCCTTTCCACCATTCCTTCCACCGGATGCGGTTTCGGAAGCTGGGTATCCTTAATCGTAAAGGTCAGCTTATCGGACACAATCTCCCAGCCCATCTTACGATAGAAAGGAATGGAATAAGGATACAGAAAAGAAATCGTCATATCCTGCTTATGCATATAATCAAGGACATGTCTCATTAGGGAATGGATAAGTCCCCGTCCTGTATATTCCGGATAGGTCGCCACACCGGTAATACCACCCATGTCCATGATCTCATCATACACATTCACCCTCATGGAATAAACCACGATCATGGATGCCAGCCGATCCCGGTAAAACCATCCAAGAACGTAAGCTTCCTCCAGGATCGGCCGTTTGGCATATTTTATCTCATCCTGCTTCCATCCTGTCTGGAACAGATCATAAGAAGTTACCTGAAAGGCATACTGCAACAGCGCATTAAACTGCTCCAGATCCCCCTTATCCAGTTCCCGCATACGGAAGTCTCCGTTTACCTCTATATAATTGTGCTGATCCGACTGACTCTCCATGTTTCGTTTCCTTTTCTTTCTAATCCCTGCTCATCTGATCAAGAAGCTGGATCTTGATGTCATATAATTTACTGGAAAGATCCACATAGACCTTGTGCGGATTTACCAGACGTCTTGTTTCATCCCACAACGTATTCTGCTCCTGCCGACAATACTCTCTGATATCCATAACCTTAGGAGAAGTATAACAACACTCTCCGTTCTTAAATACCGGCACCATCAGTTCCCTTAACCGGTAACTGCCGGCAGGAAGTTTGGTCTTTTTCCACGGTTCGGAAGGATCAAACAGCATCATAGGCTCATTCTCATCAAACTTCTCATCTACCAGGCAGATCAGATCTGCCTTGATTTTGCCGCTCTCTTTATCATAGATACGATAAATCGTCTTATTGCCCGGGTTGGTTATTTTCTCCGTGTTCTCGGAAAGCTTAATCTTCGGGATAAACTTTCCGTCCTTGCCCATAATGGCCGCCAGCTTGTATACACCACCGAAGGACGGACAGTCCTTGGAAGTGATCAGATGCGTACCCACACCCCAGGAGGTAATGGCTGCCCCCTGATCCTTCAGGCTCTGAATCAGGAATTCATCCAGATCATTGGAAGCAGAGATCACAGCATCCGTAAATCCTGCATCGTCCAGCATCTTCCTGGCTTTCTTGGACAGATATGCAAGGTCGCCGCTGTCTAACCGGATACCATAGAAAGTAAGCGGGATGCCTGCTTCCCGCATCTCTGTAAAGACCCGTATGGCATTGGGCACACCGGATTTCAATGTATCATAAGTATCTACCAGCAAAATACATGCAGAAGGATACATATCTGCGTATGTCTTAAAAGCCGTATACTCATCCGGGAAGCTCATGATCCAGCTATGGGCATGGGTTCCCTTAACCGGCACATCAAAAAGCTGACCGCATAACACATTGGAAGTGCCGACGCAGCCACCGATCACAGCTGCTCTTGCGCCATAAGTACCTGCGTCCGGCCCCTGTGCACGACGAAGACCAAATTCCATGATGCCGTCTCCCTGCGCCGCATAGCAGACTCTGGCGGCCTTCGTGGCAATCAGGCTCTGGTGATTGATAATATTCAGAATAGCTGTTTCCATGAGCTGCGCCTGCATAATCGGTGCAATGACTTTAACAATGGGTTCCCTTGGAAATACCACAGTTCCCTCGGGAATCGCATAAATATCTCCGGTAAATCTGAAGTTCCTAAGATAATCGAGAAAATCCTGTTCAAAAATTCCCAGGCTTGCCAAATAGGCAATATCCTCTTCATTGAAGTGTAGCTCCTTAATATATTGAATGAGCTGGTCTAATCCCGCTGCAATGGCAAATCCTCCGTCACAGGGATTATTGCGGTAAAATGCATCAAAGATAACCGTCTCATTCTGATCCTTATTCTTAAAATAACCCTGCATCATCGTCAACTCATACAAGTCTGTGAGCAGTGTTAAGTTCTGTCTGTCCATCTCTGCTTTCCTTTCCCAACGCAATTTGCAAATTTGTGTATCTATCATACACCTTTTATAAAAAATAGAAAAGGCTTTTTACAGAAAAGACAAGACAACTGTCTTGTCAGCAGTTCGTCTTGCCTTCCAACTATTTTATCTTTCGGATTCATCTCTCATCATATACTTCTGACAAAAGCAGTTCTGCCAGATATTGCGCTGTAGGCAGAATCACTGCCGTGTCCACACAGAATGAAGGATGGTGGATAGGATGCCCCACTCCTGTACCAATCTTCACATAACAACCCGGTACATCTCTTCCCATAGTGTCCAAGTCTTCATAAAACGCGAAATCGTCGCCGCCCATGGAGCTTTCCTCCGGTACGGTTTCCATTCCCAGCCGATACGCCACCTCTTCACAGATCCGTGCCATTCTGCCATCATTATAGGTAGCGGGCGGGCCTGCTACCCACTCCACCTCAGCAGCAGCGCCATAGGCCGCCGCTATCTTTTGCGAAATTTCTTTCACTTTACGCTCATATAAGATACGGTCTTCCCTGTCCATGGTACGGACAGTTCCCTCTAACTCTGCTTCCGTAGGAATGACATTCCAGGTATTACCGGCTGTGATCCTTGTCACGCTTAAAAGCGAAGGATGAAACGCATTCACATTTCGGCTGACGATAGACTGTAAGCCCTGCACAATAGCCGATGCCGTCAGAATCGGGTCAATGCCGTCGTCCGGATGTGCACCGTGACAACCAATTCCTTTGACCTTAATCACAAAGCGGTCTACTGCTGCCGTCACATACCCTTCCCGGATGCCGATCACATTAACCGCATTGGTCGGGTCTGCATGAAATCCCCATATATATGGCACATCATCCATAACATCTGTTTTCAGAATCTTCAGCGCGCCGTGGGACTCCTCCTCTGCAGGCTGGAAAATAAACTTGATCGTGCCGCCAAATTCATCCCTTCGCTCCTGCAGCAGAATAGCTGCACCGATTCCTGCCGTGATGTGCAGATCATGCCCGCAGGCATGCATGTGTCCCGGTATTTCAGAACGATATTCCAACTGTGTCTGCTCTGTAATGGGAAGTGCATCGATGTCACAACGCAGCGCAGTAACACGGTCTTCCGGCTTCTGCCCCCTTACCACGGCTACCAGTCCCGTTTCAAGCGGATAGGGCAGAATCTCAATTCCTGCTGCCGTCAGTAGTTCCCGAATTTTCGCTGTCGTCTGTACTTCCTCGTAAGGCATCTCCGGATGTCTGTGGAACCATTTGAAATTCTCAATTAAATACTGTTCAAAATTCTCCATGTTTATATTCCTCTTAACGACCGCTGTTGGGATCAAGCGCATCCCGCAGCGCATCTCCGATAAAGTTAATTGCCATCACAATCACAACAATCAGCAGTCCCGGCGGAATCCACAGCCACGGCTGGGAAGTCAGTACCGTAAGAGACTGGGCACCGTTTAACATATTACCAAGGCTCGCCGTAGGCGGCTGCACACCCTGCCCCAAGAAGCTCAGTGCTGCTTCATCTAAGATAGACAATGCCAGCACGGAGGTAGCATATACAAGTATCGGTGCCACTGTATTAGGCAGAATCTCAGAAAACAAAATATGTCGAAGCGGCATGCCTGCTACGATATTTCCTTTTACAAAATTAGTCTCTCTCAGGTTCAAGACGTTACCGCGCACCAGTCTGGCAATACCCGGCCAGTCCACAAAGCCAAGGATCAGGATAATATTCCATAATCCCGGTTTAAAGATTGCTGCCGCAACCAGTACCAGCAGAATATACGGGAAAGACATGACCATATCCGTAAACCGCATGATGAGCATATCTGCCACACCGCCAAAATATCCTGCAATCAACCCCAAAACAACACCTATTATGGTAGAAATCAGTGTGGCCATTACACCTACCAGTAAAGAAATTCTGGTGGCATATAAAAGTCTGCTTAAGACGTCCCTGCCGATTAAGTCAGTTCCCAGCCAGAAATCTTTGGAAGGTGCCGCAGCAAATGGCCCTGCAATCTCCGTGGGATCATAGGGTGCACTCACCGGTGCCAGAAGAGCCGCCGCCACAATAACCGTCAGAATTACCAGACTGATTGCTGCCAGACGATGTCTGCAAAATCTGCGCCAGACAGTCTGTACATAGCTTTCACTGTGAATGTCTTTATTCTTCAATATCATCGGCATACCCTCCTAATCCAGCTGAATGGTAGGATCTACCAATGCATATAAAATATCCGTTACCAGATTAGCGATCAGTACTACTACTGCAGATAACAGGCATACTCCCATAATAACCGGATAATCCCTGCTGCTGATAGCGCTCATGGTCATCAATCCCAGGCCGGGCCAGGAAAATACCTGTTCAATAATAACCGCACCACCGAACAGTACCGGAATCTCCATGCCGATCACAGTAATGATTGGCACCAGAGCATTTCTTAAGGCATGCTTATTTATAACCCGGAAATGCCCGATTCCCTTGGCTCTTGCCGTTCTCAGGTAATCCTGCTGCAAGATTTCCAGCACTGCGCTTCGAATATATCGGATGTTACTGCCCGCCATGGAAAAAGCAAGTACGATCACAGGCATTACCATGTGCTTCGCCACATCCGCCGCGCCGCCTTCCGTGCCCAGAGTCGTCATGCCGCTGGATGGCAGCCATCCCAGCTTGATCGTAAACAGATAAACCAACAGCATGGAAAGAAAGAAGCCCGGTACACTGCTTCCCAGAAAAGATGCCGTGACCACTGCATAATCTCCTTTCGAATACTGGTGAATGGCACTATAAATGCCTGCCGGAACAGCAAACAAAAGACTTACAATCAGGGAGACTCCCATCAGAAGAAGAGTCGGCCCCAGATGACTTGCAATCATTGAGCTGACAGATTGATAGGATTTCATGGAATATCCCAAATTGCCATGTAACAACTGCCCCAGCCAGACAAAATACTGGATATATATCGGCTGATCTAAGCCCAAAGCAATCTTCTTAGCCTCAACCGCTGCCTGGGATACGCGAGGCCCCTGCAGCATTTCCAACGGGCTTCCTGCCAGACACATAATGACATAATCGATTATAGTGATTCCAATCAGAACCGGAATGGCAATCAAGATACGTTTCAATATATATTTACCCATGAGTTGCCTCCTTTCCGCTCTGTAGTATTACAGGACATGCCACCTGACGTAAACCTCTGTCATCCACATTTCGAAGCTCCGGCACTTCCCGCCTACATTCTTCCGTAGCATATGGGCATCGATTATGGAATCTACACCCTGACGGCGGATTTGTGCTGCTGCCGATTTCTCCCTGTAAAAGCTTACGTTCCTGATTCTTCTGTGTAATATCAGGAATTAATACTGCATCCAACAGCGCTTTGGTATACGGATGCAGGGGGTGTCTGAAAACCTCTTGTGCATCGCCAATCTCCACAATCTTACCCAGATACATGACCGCAATCCGGTCACTGACATAATGGACCGCACCCAGACCATGCCCCACAAACAGCAGCGTCAGCCCAAGCTCCTTTTGTAATTCTTTTAACAAATTTAAAATCTGTGCCTGAATGGACACATCCAACGCGCTTACCGGTTCATCGCAGACGATAAATTCCGGATTCAGGGAAAGCGCCTTGGCAATACCGATCCTCTGCCTCTGTCCTCCGGAAAACTCATGGGGATATCTGCCCAGCACGGTTCTCGGAAGACCAACCATATCTAAAATCTTCAAAATATCCTGTTCCACCGTATCCTTAGCGGAAATATGATGGTACAGCATAGGCTGTGCCAGGATCTCAAAGATGTGTTTTCTTGGATTTAAAGAAGAATAAGGGTCCTGAAATACCATCTGCAGCTTCGTTCTGATCTGCTGCATCTGCTTCTTATTCTTCCGAATGACCGATAAATCACAGCCATTATAATATATCTTACCTTCCGTGGGATTCTCCAGGCCTACCAACTGCCTGCCTATCGTAGATTTTCCACATCCCGATTCTCCCACCAGCCCCAGGGTCTGTCCTTTCAGTATGTCAAAACTGACACCGTCCACGGCTTTCACATAACCGGTCGTATGGGTAATGATGCCACCCTTGACCGGATAGTATTTTTTCATGTTTTCCACTGCAATCAGAGGTATTTTATTTTCATCCGACATTACGCAATACCTCCTTCGTACGCAACAATGCATCTCGCCCTATGGCCGTTTCCAAAATCGTAATTCTTCTGTGGCTTGCTGCATTCTTCTCTTCTGTAAGGACACCGGTCTGCAAAACGGCATCCTCTGATATCATCATAGCTTTCCGGTACCATCCCGGGAATCGCCTGCAACTGCCTGTCCTCATCATCCCGGATCGTGGGAACCGTATTTAACAATGCCTTTGTATAGGGGTGCTTCGGATGAGTAAATATCTCTTCCGCTGTCGCCTCCTCAATAATCTGCCCCGCATACATGACCAGTACCCTGTCTGCCGTATTCGCCACCAGACCGATATCATGGGTAATCAGAATCATAGACATATGATTTTCCTGCTGCAGTGCTTTTAACAGCTTCATAATCTGCGCCTGTATCGTCACATCCAATGCTGTAGTCGGTTCATCTGCTATAAGAAGCTTCGGGTTGCAGGATAATGCCATGGCAATCATCACACGCTGCCGCATACCACCGGATAAAGTATGGGGATATTTACGGATTACTTGCTCTGCATCAGGCATGCCGACCTTGGTAAGCAGATCTATGGCCCGTTCCCTGGCCTGTTCCTTGGATAAATGCATATGGATTCTGATACTTTCCGTAAGCTGGCTGCCCACAGTAAATACCGGATTTAAGGAAGTAAGCGGGTCCTGGAAGATCATGGTCAGTTCATCTCCCCTGATCTGATCCAGTTCTTTTTCCTTCATGGTAAGAAGGTCCTTACCGTCAAAGAGGACAGAGCCGTCAATGACAGCTCCGCCCCTTCCTAATAATCCCATAATAGACAGTGAGGTAACACTTTTACCGCAGCCTGATTCACCCACAATGCAGACTACTTCACCCTGATCTACGTGAAAACTCACATGATCAACACTGATATTTTTACCGTAATCACCGGTAAAGACTGTTGTCAGGTCTTTTACCTCTAACAAATGCTGCATCTGTTACCTCCCAGTTTTGTTAATTATTCAGTAACATCCCAGTTCTGAACGTCGTTAAAGAAACCGTATGCAGTAGGTTCTGCGCCGACTACACGATTGTTGACCGCCCCCATCTGGCTGATCACATAAACAGAGAACATCGGAACATCTTCCTGAACCTTCTTATCTACCACTGCATAGTCAGCCTTTAACTGCTCCACATCTGTGGTGGTCTGTGTATCTTCTAATGCTGCGTTTATCTCATCAGCAGCATATCCGGTCCAGCTTCCTTCTCCGCTTAAAAGCCATGCAACATCCGGGTATGGATCAACCGGTGCATAGGTATACTGTACTGCCATGATATCATAATCTGTACTTCCCGCTACACTCATCATGCTGGCCAGATCCAGTGTGGTGATCTCCACATTGATTCCTACTGCCGCCCACTGTGCTGCCAGGATCTGTGCTCCGTTGACAAATGTGGTATCGCCGGACCATACATAGAAGCGAAGTGTCTGGGAGCCGTCCCAGCCTGCTTCCTCTAAGAGTGCTTTGGCCTTCTCCGGATCATACGGTAAGGGCTCAATAGAACTGTCATAATACGGGCTTGCCGAAGAAACGAATCCATCAATAACCTCTCCGTTTCCCTTTAGCAGCTGGTCCACTAACTGCTGTCTGTCAATGGCATAAACAAGTGCCTGACGTACTCTTGCATCAGGAATATTTGCTGTCTGGATAAAAGCAGACTGATTGGTAATCGGTGAACCATATACAGCCTTCACATTCTCCAGCTTCTCAATACTTTCATAATCAGTCTCAGGAATAGATGTCATGGTAAGCTGTGTAATATCAATCTCACCGGACTGTAATCCCGCATATACCTGGCTTCCGTCTACGATCTTGATATTCAACTTATCAAGCTTCGGTGCACCCTTAAAATAATTCTCATTTGCAACATAAGAAATATAATGATCTGCATCATAGTCAGTCAAAAGGAATGGTCCGTCAATCACATCCGGATGATTAAACCAATCTGCAGTTAACAGTTCCTCTTCACTAAACTGTTCGATCACATGCTTCGGTAATGCACGAAGATATCTTCCGTAAGTATTGTTAAAGGTTGTAAGGGACATGGGATACTTGGATGTAAACTGAAGTGTCTTGTCATCCAGCACGGTAAGTCCTGCCATGCTTGTGGCGCCTTCCTCCACAAAGCCCTCATCCGTAGTTCCCTCGAATGCATAAAGCATAAGTGTTGTATTGTTTACAACCGGACTTGCCAGACGAAGCACCGTGTATTCCAGGTCATAGGCTGTAACCGGCTGACCGTCAGACCATGTGGCTGCATCATCGATATGGACAACAAAATTGATGTTATCCTCAGTCGTAACAGAATCTGCCAGCATATACTGAAAATTGGAATCCTTATCCAATTCAACAAGTGGCAAAAACATCAGATCAACCGCATATTTGTTGATCTCTGTCTGGTCAATGACAAAGGGATTGATGCCGCCCAGACTGCTGGTAACACCTACGTTGATAATCTTCTCACCCTCTGCCGCTTCTGTCGGCGCTGCATCACTGTCTTGTGTAGCAGTTTCCGTCTCTGCAGCATTATCTGTTCCGGTACTGCTGCCGCTGTCAGATGAACCGCACGCTGTCAATGAT
The DNA here is from genome assembly GCA_022781395.1 of Lachnospiraceae bacterium. GTDB lineage: Bacteria > Bacillota > Clostridia > Lachnospirales > Lachnospiraceae > UBA3282. The sequence continues at coordinate 22,022 of JALETS010000191.1, forward strand.
GCCATCATTGCACCTGTCAGCAACAGACTTGCAAGTTTTGCTAACTTTCTTTTCATAATACTCCTCCTCTTGGCATTTATTCCTACTATTTAGCTAGGTATTGTATAGAATTATACTTCCAAGCAAAAACAATGTCAATATTTTTCCCAATAATCGCTTTAGTATAGCATAACCTTGACAAAAAATGCAATGCGATGTATATATTTCATAAGTAAAATAATACAAAGGATTCTATCATGAAAAATGTACTTAATTATCAATCAAGTGAATATGACTGCGGCCCTGTTGCATTAACCAATGCTATTCGCTACTTATTTGACCGTGAAGTCATCTATCCCGATATCATAAAATATATTATGCTGTATTGCCTGGATTCTTACAATGAGCAGGGGGAAGTTGGCAAGCGCGGCACCTCTGCTTCCGCCATGATGTTTCTGAGCAACTGGCTGAACCAGTTCGGAAAGATGAAGAATTTCCCGATTTCCTGTGAATTTCTTTCCGGTGAGGATGTATATCTGTCACAAAATTGTAAAATAATCGGAGCGCTGCAGCAAGGCGGTGCTGTTGTACTGCGACTCTTTCTGGATGTGGGACATTATGTACTGCTGACAGGCATCGAAGGAGACAGCATCTACCTCTTTGATCCCTATTACGAAGAATTGAATGATCCTGAATTGGACGAGGAATATCTCTCGGAAGGCATCACTTTTGTAACAGACCAGCCGAAGCGTGCGAATCGCCTTGTTTCCATAGATCGCTTAAACCGGCTGACAGAAGGCTTTTACGAGATGGGTCCTTATGAAATCCGTGAAGCTCTGATCGTATTTAATCAGGAGACGCGGTTGACTCCCGAAGCAACTATTGATTACTTTATATAATTTAAATAACAAAGTCAGGCTTGGCCGATTACAGCAGATAGCCTGACTTTATTTATATTACAATACCATAAGATTTTCATTATTGTTCCATCTGTCTTCCCAGAAATCCGGCGGCCGACTGGATCAGTTTCTGTTCAACCTCACCCATCTTGGCTTTATGATCCGTTTCCAGTAAAATTACGGAACCAATCACATCGCCTTCACAGATAATCGGGCTGATCGCCTCATGGTGAAATTCCTCTGCATCATTACAAATCTGAATAAAATTTCTGTCACCTTTGGCTGCTATCACGCTTTCCCTATGATTGATTTTTTCCTCAAGTTCCCTACTGATTGACTTGCCGATCAGGTTTTTCATACCACCGGCCACTGCAATAAACTGATCTCTGTCAGATATCATGGCAATGTGTCCCGACACCTGTGCCATGCTCTCCGCATACTGCTTGGCAAAGGTTCCCATCTCACCGATTGGAGAATATTTTTTTAGGATAATCTCGCCTTCCTTATCGGTAAATATTTCCAGGGGATCTGATTCCCTGATGTGGAGCGTTCTGCGAATTTCCTTAGGGATTACGATACGTCCCAGATCATCTATTCTACGTACAATGCCTGTTGCTTTCATGTGATTTTTTCCTCCAATGCCATATTCTCGCTTTCGCTTTGGAGTTATTATGTGGAAATGTCAGAAAAATATTCCTATTTCCATATTCCTTTGCTCTTACGCACATGATAGTATAAGTCATTTTCCATTGCCATTACCTTTTCCAAAGGAATGCTCTTAAAGACTTTCATTTTCATCTTAAATTTAATCCAAAGAGCCGAATAAAGCCCAAGTACAACGAAGCATCCACTTGTCAATAACCAGATCATAAGCCTCTCATGAGGATCACTGGAAATATTGAGAATCATATATACCGTTCCCACAATTCCGATAATGGGGAAAATCACTCCACCCGGCACCTTAAAATTTCTGGGTGCCTTCGGAAGCCGTTTCCGAAAAACCAGAAGATCCACATGTGCAAGCACATAAGAGATCATCCAGAATACGGAGCCTGCCAGAATGAGGAACGAAATCATATCAGCCGAACTGTCGCTTAAAAAGCCGAACACAAGGATCGCCGCACTGACAAACACCTGTCCAAACCACGGTACATTGTGTTTGTTTGTCTTAGAGAAAACCTTAGGAAGCATGTTCATCTTAGCCATTCCCTGACAGATGACAGCCAGCGAATTTACCGTCGAGTTCTGTGTACTGATAACTGCAAGCGCTCCCACTAATGTCATCCATATTTTGCCTGCCGTTCCAAGCACTGCATATCCATATACAAGATGGGGAGCTGCCGAATTGGCAAGCTCATCCCATTTCACATAATTATGAAAGCCCAGCACCATAACAGACTGCATGATAAAGATTAAGAACAATCCTATCATCATACCAAGAGGTACATTCCGCTTGGCATTTTTTACTTCTTTTGAAATGGGGATCGCATATTCCGCTCCGATAAACAGCCAGAAGGCAACGGCCGTCATAGCCGCGATATTGCCAAAATCAGCATCCAGTACATAGGGCTGGTCCACCTTGACCCCGACACCCATTCCGATCATTCCGATAAAACCCATCGCAACAAGCGAGCCCACTAACAAAAATGCTACAATATCCTGTATCTTGGCAAACATATCCACGCCTCGCAGATTCGCCAGCAGAATAACCACGGTCATCACAAAGGTATATACAAAGCTTGGTATATTAAGCCCCAGTGTATCTGCAAGAGAGAAGGAAAAAATAGATGCTTCCACTCCGCAGGACATGGTATTGCAGATGATATAGCCTCCCACCATGGATATGAGAGTCGGGAACGGACCAAGCGCTGCCAGCGTATACTGTGCCAAGCCTCCCGTTGTATTCGGCATCAGTGCATTAAGTTCCGACAGGGATGCCACCGTTGTCATATTGAGAAGCATTGCGATTGCCATTGCCAGTATAAACGTAACGCCAAGCGTTCCCGCACCCTCTCCCAGTGAAACAAGACAGCTTGTAGCAACCACAAGTCCCACTGAAATTGATACTACATTTCCTAAGCCTAATTTCTTCTCATTCATAAGCGAACTCCTTCAATATTCTACAGAGCATCTATTCCTTCTTCCCCGGTGCGTACTCTGATCACATTATCGATATCATACACGAAGATCTTGCCATCACCGATATGCCCCGTATAAAGCTCCTTCTTGATAATATCCAGAATCTTATCGACCTTGCCCGCTTCAACCACAATATTAATCTGCTGCTTCGGCAGCAATTCCATTACCTCTTTAAGCTCCACCTCATATTCCTGAGTTCCCATTTCCACGCCACAGCCCAGCACCTGCATGACGGTAACACCTCTCACGCCTACCTTGCTAAGCTCCTGAATCAGATTGGTAAGCTTCGACATTCCCGTTATCACTTCAATTTTTGATATCTTTCCCATTTGTTTTTCCTCCCTGTAATCGTTTGTATTGTTCCAATGTGATCCCCGTATAATTTTTAAATTCCTTCATCATATGCGCTTCATCAAAATAACCACACTCCAAAGCCAGTTCATCATAACGTACATTCCCATTTCCCAGACTGTCCAAAAGCGTCTGGAATCTGACATACTGTGCAAACTGCTTCGGCGATATGCTATGATAATTCTTGAAAACACGCCTTAAGTAACACGCAGAATAATTGGTTTCCTCTTCCAGCTCACTCATATTGACCTGTCCCCTGGAACGTGTGATTCTGCTTACCAGATATTCGTTGATCTTCTCCTTATCAGAAAAAGTGTTCCTGCTGTAGACCAGATTTTCATAAGCCTCCTTGAAGATTCCGCTTCTCTCGTTAATGTCTTTGGCCAGTGCGATTCTTTCGGTCAAATGATCGCCAAAGATATCTCCGTCGATCTCCACATCATCATTTACCAGCATATCCATGGATAGATCCTTAGGCAGAACTCCCTGCCCCGGCTGAAACCGGACGCCAAAGCACCAATCCTCATCACCCAGCTCCCATGCCTTGACGCCAAACACAGTTCCGCTTATGTAGGTTGTCGCCTTGCCGCTTCCTATGTTAAAAAGCAGATCTATACTGCCATCAGGAACCGCTTTGACCTCATGCGGTCTGTCCTGTCCCAAAGAAAATTCATAGAAGTGCGAAATGCCAAGCTGGGGGCAATTCAGTTTCTGAAGCTGTTCTACGCCCAGTTCAATATAGGGTTGACGCGGGCTTATAATGGTGCTTTCCTTTTTCATAGCTGTTCCTCTCTTACAGAGGCATGGCTAGTGCAGTTCGGGTTCCTCCCAAAGCGGAAGCTTCACGCCGATACCAAGCTCCAGTGCTTTCTTATAGACGGTTTCGCCCCATGCAATATCTTCTACAGGCATACCACCAACCGAATAAATGATTCTCTGCTTGTCATTGTCTCTTCCCGGCACCTTACCGGTTATCACATCTGCGATGTCAATGATTTCTTCTCTGGTGATTTTCTTATCATGTAAAAGATCCATGAACTTACAGCCTACGATCTGCACCGGATCGTAGCTTGGATAGGGATACTCCTCTGCCCATGCCTCATACAATTTATAGTTATCTACTACTAATTTGGTATTCTCATCTAAATAAAAGCTTTCGTTAAATCTGGCAGCCGAAGGCATACAGATCAAAGCGCCTTCTTTAATCCATGCTTCATCAATATACGGGAATAAAGCCTCCTTATCCCCCACACAGGTAGTAGTGCTGATGATATCGCTGTCCTTGATCGCCTCTTCCATAGTCTCACAGATTACAATGTTCTTAATCTGCGGATAGTCTGCCTTCACATATTCTACAAAAGAATCAATTCCTTTTTGACTGCGACCCTTGATCTTGATCGTATCAATACCGGGGCAGACACTCATAAATGCTGCAAGGCTTGTCTTTCCCATAACGCCCGGTCCTACGATAGATACCACTCTGGAATCTTTTCTGGCAAGATATTTGGCTCCAACACCCGGAATAGCTCCCGTTCTGTATGCGCTCAACAGGTTGGCTGACATCAGTGCAAGCGGTGCTCCCGTATCCTTATCATTCAACATCATCATAAGAATGGAACGGGGCAGTCCCTTCTGCTTGTTCTCTGTATTGGAACCATACCATTTCATTCCCGCCATCTTAAAGTTGCCGCCTAAGTATGCAGGCATAGCCATGAATCTTCTGTCTTCTCCGTTCTTCGGCATTCCTTCAAATTCCGGATTGTCCGGGAAAGTGACCATGCAGCCGTGAGAGTTGTGGTTCTCACCACCCATTACATAATCTCCCTTTTTCAGGGTAATCATCATGTCCTCCATGACTTCTACACACTTGCCCATATCCTTGACACCGGCCTTGATCATGTCAGGCTCACTTAAATATAAAAAATCAATCTTTGCACTCATGCGTTCTCCTCCGTTTCCATATATACGCACGGCAGAAAAACACAGCACCAAAGTGCAAAAAGACGCCAACAGCTACTCTGTTGACGTCTTTGTCATGCATATATATTAGCATATTTGACTTTTACAGTCCATATGTTTCTAAACATATAAATATTTTATTTGTATATCAGGATTTTACAACTTTTCTGCTGCCTTGTATTGTAAAAAGCAATACAACTCTTTCTTACCTGCACGGTTTAAATCTGTCATACCGCAGCGCACTGATATCGACTACTGTTTCTTCTCCCCTTACCATCTGGGATAACATCAGTCCCACTGCCGGTGCGGTCCCGAATCCATGACCGGTAAATCCACATGCCAGGATTAATCCGGGGGCTTCCTCCACAGGGCTTAAGAAAGGTACGCCGTCAAAAGCTTCATCCAGCCATCCGCACCAGCTTCTTACTACCTTGGCATCCTTCAAAGCCGGTATGTATCCCTGAATAGCTCTGCAGCTTGCCGATAATGTCATGGAATTGGTAATAAGCTTAGAGGGATCGGCAAGATTGGTAGAGGGATCCACCATTTCATCCACCGTTTCCCAGCCGGAATCCGAACCGAAGACAAAGGAGCCGTGCTTCGTCTGGTGTCCGTAGAAATCTGCCGTTGCGCATCCGAACATCACATCCGTCATAGGAGGCTGCATCTCTGTCACAAGACATTCATCTATCAATCTTGTCATCGGTACATCAACGCCGATTGTCCGCGCGATCTCTCTGCTTTCATAGCCCGCCACCAGAATGATCGTCTCTCCTTCAAATACCGTGCCGTCATTTAAGATTACTTTGCGTACTTTTCCCTTTACCTTCTGCAGGCTGTGCACAGGCGCTTCTGTATAGAACTGCACGCCCATCTCAAGCGCTCTCTTGTAATACCCAAGTGTCGTCGTAAGCGGATTGGCATGACCGTCTGTGGGACACCAGCTTGCACCAATTACGTCATCAGATAAACAGGGACATATCTCTTTGACCTCTTTCTGATCTATCATTCTGACATCAAGACCTACCGAACCAGCCGACTTGGCAAGTGCCTCAAGCTTTTTGAGATGCTCAGGAGTTTTACCCATACGAAGATTACCCTTCTGGGTATATTCTGTATCCACTCCCAACTCTTCCGATAAGGTTGGCCACAGATTCTGTATTCCGTACATCGCATAAGGAAGCTCTCTGATATCCCTGCCGGACTGTCTTACACCGCCGCCGTTTCTGGAGGAACCGCCATGTCCTATACTGTTTGATGCCTCTAATACAATCACGGATTTTGTTCCGCTTTTTGCCAGATAATAGGCTGCCGCACAACCATTTATACCGCCACCGATAATTACAACGTCTGCCACCTTACTCATCACAGCCACCTCCGTCTTCTGCAAGTATGCACATCTCAATCGGCCTCATAGGTGCCCGCGAGCTTGCCGGGACAACCTCTGCCGGAGATACCTTTAATTCACTTGCGATAATTGCCTTTACCAATTTTCCACAGGTCTGGCCCTGGCACAGTCCCATGCCTGATCTTAAATATCTTCTCATTTCTTCCAAAGTAAAGATTCCTTCATGAACCGCTTTCCGAATCTGCCCTTTGGTTACCTCTTCACATCTGCAGACTAAGAGGTCATCATCCGGTCCTTCCACGAAAGGACCTATTTCCTGTAGTTTCGCCTGAATATCAACCATAATCTAACCTCCTAAGCTTCTTTCTTATAGAATCGTGCTTTCATTACCATATCATTCGGAACCTTTATCGTAAGCAGATAGGTATGATCAAATACCGGTGCTGTTCTGACCCTGGTCACTTCCGCATCACATACATACTGTCCGTTTCTTCCCAAAGCAATGCCCTTATCTCCCACTTCCGGAACCGGCAGGAATTCATACGGCATCGTTACTTCGCCATATCCATCTTCCACATCCTCTTCTACCAGGAAAATTGATTGTCCTGAACAGGATGCCACACACATACCACAGCCCACACATTTCTTCTCCGGATCAATAGCCGGAAGCGATGTAATTTTCTCTCCGATCCGTATGCAGCCCACCTTGCAGGCATCCTGACAGGGATTGCAGGGAATATTCTGGGTACATTCGATCACAGGATGTATTCCTTTCTGTCTGGTCACTCCGGGGAATCTTTCTATTTCATCATCTGCCACAAAGCCTTTGTTCAGAAGATTCATGGAAACCTCGATACCCTCATCTGTTTTTTCCACAAGCTTTCCTCTGTTCTTCGGTGCAAACATACCCTGTCTTAATGTATCAAGCTGCTTCTCCAGCTCATCGATTCTTGCATCTCTTTCTTTCTCTGTTATATATCCCAGATAACATGCGATAGCGGCACCGGACATCCTGCCCTCTATCATAGCTGAGCTTGCTTCTTCGATTCCCGATACATCTCCTGCCGCATAGATGCCCGGAACACTGGTAGCTCCATATTGATCACACTCCGGCACATGTCCGCCCTTGGTATCGTTCATCTTAACTTCTGCCTGTTTTAACAGCTGTGACATCGGCGACAGACCGACTGCAAGACATACCGTGTCGACATCAAAATGCTTCTCTGTTCCCGGGATTACCTTCCAGTCCGACCCGACTTGTCCGATCACGACTCCGGTGACATAATCATCGCCCTCTACCCGCACTATGGTATGGGATAAGTAAAAAGGAACGCCGCATCTGGCTATCTTGGCTGCGTGGACTCCATAGCCACCTACCCTGGGAGCCGCATCTGCAAGCGCCACCACCTCACAGCCTGCCTGCATCAGCTGATAGCTGACAACAAGCCCGACATTTCCGGAGCCAAGCATCAGGATTCTGTTACCCGGTTTGATATGATGCAGATTCATCATGGTCTGAGCAGCGCCGGCACCGATCACACCGGGCTTGGTCCAGCCCTCGAAATTAACCATATTCTCACTTGCACCGGTGGCAACCAGTACTGCGTCACCTTTATAATGTCTTACTTCCTCACCAACCTTAACTGTCACTTCTTTTTGGGGATACAGACCAACCACGGTAGCATTTAAAACAACCTCAACACCGTACTCTTCTGCTTCTGCAAGCAGTTCCTCTCCAATCTTAAATCCTCTGACCTTTGCCTTATGTTCTTTGGAGCCAAAGAATTTATGGATCTGTTTAAAAAGCTGTCCTCCCGGCTTTGCATTTTCATCAAAAACGACTGGTTTTAATCCTTTTTTGGCAGCTTCGATTGCTGCAGATAAACCGGCCGGGCCGGCACCAATTACTATCATGTCATAACGTTCTATCTTCATAATCTCTTTCTCCAATCATTGTTTTATTCTTGCGGTGCTGCCGATACTCCATACTGCGTCTGGACAACCATACCCGCCTCAAGCGGTGTAATACAGGTTCTGATATTCGGCTTACCGTCCACGATCATGACACAATCGGTACATCTTCCGATGGCACAGAAGACGCCTCGCGGCTCATGGGTTTTGGCAGTATATCGATGCGCCATAACGCCTGCCGCCTTAAGCGCTGTAGCGATTGGCTCTCCCTCATATCCTTCCAGAATCTTGCCATCATAACTAAAGGTTACTTTCTTTCTCTTAGGTGTCTCTCCTAATATTGGGTGATTTTCAATTCGCTCCATATGCTCATCCTCCTAACCAAAAAAAGCGCCAACGACCATGTCGCTGACGCCTTTGTCTAACTCATTTACTGATTAGACTTTACCATTATGCTTCTGTTTCGTATTGTAAAAATCGATACAACTTAAATTCCATCATTTCTTGACGCCCTTGGCACCGGACAGATTCGCATTCTGCAAAATATTGCTGTCAAATGAGGTCAGCATATTCTTCTCCTCCCGTTCTCTCTTAAGTGCCAGCTTCACCATATCATCCAGAAGTTCTGCATAAGGCTTACCCAATGCCTCCCACAGATAGAACGCCAGAGAACCCGGAATCGGATTGATCTCATTCACATACACCTGATCGGTATCCTTATCGATCATAAAATCAATTCGGGAAACGCCACTACAGTTGAGCACCTGGAAGGTTTTGACTGCCATCTCGCGGATTTCTTCTCTCTTCTGCGGTGTCAGATTAGCGGGCAGTTCTCTCTTGGCCGTGCGCATGCCTTCTGATCCCGTCTTGCTTCCTGCCACATACTTATCCTCGTAGCTTAAGATTTCATCACTGGATACCGGCTCCTCGCACTCGGATGCGGCTGCTTCCTCATAATCACCCAGAACAGCACAGTTGATTTCCCGCAGATTCATGATTGCCCGCTCCACCAGCACTTTGGGACCGAAGGTGAAGGCATATTCCAAAGCTTCTATCAAACCGTCTCTGTCTTTTGCAATCTTGATACCTACACTGGAACCTAAGTTGACCGGTTTAACAATAACAGGATAGGTAATCCTGCCCTCTATCCTGGCAAAGGCTGCTGCCTCATCACGCTGATACTCTTTTACATTTAACGTCACACAGTCAAGAACCGGAATATCATTGTCCTTCAGCACCGTCTTCATCACGTATTTGTCCATTGTTACAGCTGATGCCATCACATCACAGCCCGCCAGGGGAATGTTGTAATGGCGAAGGAATCCCTGCAAAGAGCCATCCTCCACATTGGCACCATGCACCACCGGAAAAGCTACATCAATCTCTGCCACTACGGAGCTGCCGAACTTCTTAACCGGATATTGTATTAACTGCACTTTGCCCTGTTCATTCATCAGAAAGACTCTCGTACTCTTCTTCAGAAGCTCCGGGATATTCTTATAGTTTGCAATGTCACTGATAGCCTCTCCCGTATAGAATTCATTCTCTTTGGTAATATAGATCGGAACCGGCTCATATTTTTCTCTGTTAAATGAGTTAAAAGCCTGCAGACCGGAAATAACCGACACCTCATGCTCTACGCTCTTACCGCCAAAAAATACTCCTACTCGAATCTTCATAATCTTCCTCCATTCCAAATATCAGCCTATGCATAGTTATCCGGCAGATCGTTCTCGATCAGTACCACTTTCTGTTTCTCACCGGGGATTGCATTCACCATCTGAAATGCCTCCTGTAAAGTATCTACCACAATCATCCTGTTGGATGGGAAGCCTGCCTCTGTCAGGCCATCCTGTATAGGCTTCGTCTGCTCCTTGCCTACCAGCACGGCATAATCACATTTATCCGCTGCATAAACTCCCACTTCCTTATTCTCATCATACTGCTTTTCCCCCAGCTCTACCATGCCCGGTGTCATCAGGATACGCAGTTCTTTAAACATTGCAAGGGTATCCAATGCCGCCTTAAAGCCGTTCTTATTGGAATTGTAGCTGTCATCCAACAGAATACGGTTACCCTGCTTCACAAGCTGCAGCCTGTGAGCCACGCTTTCTAACTGCTTTACCGGATAAATCAGTTTATCCATGGAAATTCCAAGCGTATTGGCCACGGCGATTGCGCCGGCAATATTCTGTACATTATGATTCCCCACAAGCCTGGTATGGAATTCATACTCCTGCCCGCTTTGATCCTTCATCTTGAAGGCAGATCCTTCCGGGGAAACGGTAATATCGTAAGCGCGGTAGTCAATCTGCCCGTTGGTTCCGGCAGTCCCATAGCTTACCACCGTTTTATCCGTCAAATGATTTCTGATATATTCATTATCATAATTCAGGAATACTTTGCCTTCCTGTGGGATTGCATCTGCCAGTTCAAATTTCGTTCCGATGATATTCTCTATTGTATGAAAGCTCTGCAAATGCTGCGGCCCAATGGAAGTAATAATGCCGTAATCCGGATGTACCAGATCACAGATCTCTTTAATATCTCCCACCTCTCTGGCTCCCATCTCACAGATGAAAATCTCATGAAAGGGTTTCATCTGCTCCCGGATTGTTCTGACCACACCTAAGGTAGTATTAAAATTACCGGGTGTATGCAGTACATTAAACTGACCGGACAAAAGTGTATTCAGGAAATACTTCACACTGGTTTTACCATAGCTTCCCGTCACACCGATAATCTTCAGATCCGGCATCTGGCTTAAAATCCGTGCCGCATCATTAATATAATGCTGATTGATGCCCTTCTCAACCGGTCTGTTCAACAGATTCACAAGTAAGATAAGAAATGGTGTCAATAGAAACAACACAAGCAGTACAATGCCTGTCATCTGTACGATCCGTTCTACTGCCATTCCCCGGATGATACCTGTCACCACCGGAATCACAATACCCAATACATAAATAACCGCTGTAGTAATCAGCATTCTCTTGACTCGCGGTGTATATACAAGCGGTTTCTTCGCTTTACGTGGTTTATTAACCCATATCGTCATTACATTCATCAGGCAGGCAATCATCAGACAAACCAAATTACCAACCCATAACAAAGGCAGCGATAGGATGGCATACAAACATTTGCCAAGCAATCTTCCAACATTGGAATGTACCTGCATCCATTCCCTGTATTCCCTTGGTTTATAGGAATTCTGCTGAAACATATGCGCTATATATAATTCATAACGGATGGTCCCCACCAGATAGGTGACAGACCATAGAATCATCCAACATACATACATAGACTTCTACCAACGATACCTTTCTGCTTCCTTGCACTTATGAGATCTTAAAAAAAGATTTCAACGCACTGTTGACCTTCGGTGCCTGCTCTGTAAAAGAAAAATGTCCCGCACCTTCACATACTACCAACCCGGCATCCGGGATCAGTTCTTCCATCCTTTTCGCATCAGACAATGGGGTGGCTGTATCCAGATCTCCCCATATCAATAGCGTAGGGCAGGTAACCAGGTGCATCAACGGCTCCAGATCCTCATTGACAACCTTGACAAGAGTTGCACGCATGGTGGGCGTTGCACTGTTATAATCTGCTGATCCGCGCTTGCGCCGCATGTCCTCCACCGCATCGGGATATAAGAAATGCAGTGGCTTTGTGCTCATGACTGCACGGCCGATCTTATAAAACCGTAAGCTGACCTTCTGCCGCAGGGTTTTCTTCGGCAGAATACCCGCACTGTCGATCAGTACGGCTCTCTCAATCTCAAAGGGCAGATTCTCTCTGGCATTCATCTTAAAAAACACTCTGCCTCCGAAAGAATGTACTACTATACTCAGCTTCTTCAGATCAAAGGAAGCAATAAACTTCAGCACAAAATCTACATAATCATCTACACACCACGGCTCTGCGGGTTCAGATGTTTTGCCAAATCCCGGCATGTCAAGCGCTATTACTCTCTTCCCCTGTGCAAGCGTCTGAATGATACCCCGATAGAGTGTGATATTGGCGCCCCATCCATGTAAGAGCAGCACAACATCCCCTTCGCCCTCGTCGGTATAATTTACAGAAATATTATCTATCTTCTTGATCATGAATACTCCATGGCATCTGTCTGCACCTCATGCATCCTGACTGCCTTTACTGTTCCTGCATAATAATATGTGCACTTTTTGCATAAAACATAATTTAAGATGCACTATGATTTATCATATACCTATGCCGGTCATTTGGCAAATATGTTTTTGCCATCTGCTATGCAAAAACTGCTCTTACCGTTCCAGATAATCCAAATAATCCATCTCACTGGCAAATAACATGTATGTCCCATTCACATATCCCATATACCCACTCTCAACTGCATATCCTTTCATATCCTGTTCTCCTTTCCAAATGCTCTCTCATTTCCGAACCTTTGTTCTGTAGACAGGATACAAAAAATGGAGTCCAATATTTCGGACTCCATAAAAATATTGAGTTTCTTAATGAAATCAGTCAACTAAGTCAATTCAGCCCTGTTTCTTCACGAAATCCTCCCACAAGGGTGACATACCACGTAATCTGTCTACGATCTGCTTCAGTTCCTCTGCCACCAGATCCATCTCTTCCTTCGTATTCTCCTCGCTCAGGGTAAGTCTCAGCGAACCATGGGCTTTCTCATGGGGCAGTCCGATGGCCAGCAGCACATGCGACGGGTCGAGCGATCCCGAGGTACATGCCGATCCGCTGGAGCCACAGATGCCTTTCATGTCAAGCATGATAAGCATGGACTCGCCTTCAATAAACTCAAAACTGAAATTGATATTATTGGGAAGCCGCTTTGTCGGATGTCCGTTCAGCTTTGCATAAGGAATTTCCTTCTGAACACGGCTGATAAAATAATCTCTCAGTTCTATTTCTTTCTTCGTCTTCTCTTCCATAATCCGGAATGCGCGCTCTGCTGCCGCTGCCAGGCCAACGATTCCCGGCACATTCTCTGTGCCCGCACGTCTGCCTCTCTCCTGCTGCCCGCCATGCACAAAGGAACGGATCTTAACTTTCTTATTAATATAGAGAAACCCGATTCCCTTCGGCCCATTTAGTTTATGACCGCTTGCAGAAAGCATATCGATATGAAGCTCGTCCACACGGATGGGAAGCTGACCATATGCCTGCACCGCATCTGTATGGAATAAGATCCCATGCTCTGCGGCAATCTCACCAATCTCCTGAATAGGTTGTATCGTACCAATCTCATTGTTGGCATACATAATAGAAATCAGTATGGTATCCGGGCGAATCGCTTTCTTAAGCTGTTCCAAATCAACCAGACCGTTTTCATCCACATCCAGATAGGTAATCTCTGCACCGCGTTTCTCCAGATATTCACAGGTATGCAATATTGCATGATGCTCAATCTTAGAGGTTATAATATGCTTCCCCTTATTCTGATAAGCCTCAAAGGTGGCCTTCAACGCCCAGTTATCAGACTCAGACCCGCCTGCCGTGAAATAAATTTCGTTTGGCTCCGCACCGAGTGTCTGTGCAATGGTTTCCCTCGCTTTGATAGTCGCTTTCTTACTCTCGCTTCCTAATTTATAAATACTGCTGGCATTGCCGTAGAGTTCTGTAAAATAGGGCAGCATGGCCTCCACTACTTCAGGCGCAGTCTTCGTTGTGGCTGCATTATCCAAATAAATCATATTATGATACCCTCGCTTTCTATATATGTGGGAAATAATCATTCTTTATTTCCTAGTAATTCGATATGAATTATGGATACATTATATAGCAAGAGTCGGAAGAAATCAAGCCCTACGGAAGCAGGATTTCTTCCATCTTTGCAATCGTCTCTTCTGTCAATGCCAGAAGAGTTTCCTCGTCTTTCTCTATCACACCGCATTTCTTATATCGCAGACGGAAGGTAGGTGTCCCTTTCGGATCAAAGCTCATCTTTCCGCTATATTCCCGAAGAAGCTGTGGAATATTTTCAACCACAATCGGTGCATCTGTGCGCAGCTGGAACTGGATCACTTCATTTTTGCCTTTGACCTCGGGCATGTATAGTCTGTGCGCATGGGAACGGATCAATGCAATACGCAGCAGATTTTCTGCCGACTTGGGAATCTCCCCGAAGCGATCCAGCAGTTCTTCCCGCATATCATCGCATTCCTTCTCGTCTTCAATCCCGGCAATCCGCTTATAGATATCCAGCTTCTGGATTTCATTTACAATATAGGACGGTGGAATATAGGCATCCGCATCCAGATCAATGGTCGTATTGAAATCTTCAATCGTCGGAATGCCTTTCAGATTCTTAACCGCCTCGTTAAGCATCTTACAATACAGATCATAACCTACCGCCTGCATGTGCCCATGCTGGCTTCGTCCCAACAGGCTTCCTGCTCCACGGATTTCCAGATCCCGCATGGCAATTTTAAAACCGCTTCCAAGATCTGTAAATTCCTTGATTGCCTCCAAACGCTTCTCAGCAACTTCCTTTAACATCTTGTTTCTCTTGTACATCAGAAAAGCGTATGCGGTTCGGTTAGAACGCCCCACACGACCCCGAAGCTGATACAGCTGGGATAAGCCCATCTGATCGGAATCATGAATAATCATGGTATTCACGTTGGAAATATCCAGTCCTGTCTCGATGATCGTTGTGGACACAAGCACATCGATTTCTCCGTTGATAAAATCATACATAATGCGCTCTAATTCTGTTTCTTTCATCTGGCCATGCGCAAAGGCCACATTCGCCTCCGGTACCAGCTTCTGGACAGACGCTGCAATATCCGCAATATTATTGACCCTGTTATAGACATAGTATACCTGTCCGTTTCTGGACAGCTCCCTGACGATAGCCTCCCGCACCAGTTCTTCATTATATTCGCAGACAAAGGTCTGGATTGGCAGCCTGTCATTCGGTGCTTCCTCTAAGACACTCATATCGCGAATCCCAATGAGGCTCATATGAAGGGTTCTGGGAATGGGGGTTGCTGTCAAGGTCAATACATCTATATTCTCTTTCAGCTTCTTAATCTTCTCTTTATGGGTCACACCAAATCTCTGCTCCTCATCAATGATGAGAAGTCCAAGATCCTTATATTCCACATCCTTGGAAAGCACTCTGTGAGTTCCGATGACGATATCCACCATACCTTTTTTCAGATCGGCAACCGTTTTCTTCTGCTCCGCAGTCGTCCGGAATCGGGATAACAGATCGATTCTGACCGGGAAATCCTTCATACGCTGTACAAAAGTATTGTAATGCTGCTGCGCCAGAATGGTAGTAGGCACCAGATAGACCACCTGCTTCCCTTCCTGTACCGCCTTAAATGCTGCACGGATGGCAATCTCCGTCTTGCCGTATCCCACATCACCGCAGATCAGTCGGTCCATGATTTTCCCGCTCTCCATATCGGCTTTTGCAGCGGCAATGGCTGCTAACTGATCCTCTGTCTCCTCATAAGGAAACATTTCCTCGAATTCCTTCTGCCATACAGTATCCTTGCCATATCGGAAACCCTGACTCTGCTGTCTTACAGCGTACAGTTCCACCAGATCCTGAGCCACCTCATCCACCGCAGTGCGCACCTTGGATTTGGTCTTATTCCACTCCTGCGTACCCAGCTTATTCAGCTTCGGCTTCGCGCCCGCATCAGCAGAAGCATACTTCTGAATCACGTCCAGCCCTGTTGCCAGCACATAAAGAATACCACCGTCACGGTAGGATATCTTCATATAATCCTTAACGATCTTATCTACTTCTACCTTCTCAATTCCCTGATAGATACCAAGACCGTGGCTTTCATGGACAACATAATCTCCAACCTTCAATTCATTAAAGTCATTGATCTTCTGGCCTTCATAAATCTTTTTCTTCTTCTTTTTCTTCTTCTCTGCGCCGAAAATATCACTTTCCGCAATCACCATGAACTTCAGAAGCGGATATTCAAAGCCCTTCAGCACTCTGCCGTAACAGGTCATAACCTCCCCCGGCTGCAGCTCACGCATCGGATCTTCGCTGTAAAATGCACTGATTTCCTGTTCCCGCAAATCCTCCGCAAGTCTTTTTGCCCTGGTACGGGAACCTGATAGTAAAAGTATCCGATAGCCTTTCCGTTTATAAGCCGCCAGATCTTTTACGAGCATTTCAAAGCTATTATTATAAGAAGAAAGACTTCTCGCCTGAATATCAAATTTCCTGTCGATCTTAAAGAATGGGTTTTTGCCATCCATTGTCGACAAAGTAACCACTCTGCGTCCGGCAATCTTCGCAGCCACTTCCTCAGCACTGAACAAAACATCCATCTGCCCCGGCAGAATATAGCCCTTTTCGGCACGATGCATCATACTCTCCCGGAATTCCAATTCAATGGCTCCGGCATGTTCCTTAATACGCAACGGCTCATCCAGAAAGATACAACTCTTATCTGTATCAAAGCACTCCAGAAAGGTAGACAATT
Source organism: Lachnospiraceae bacterium (assembly GCA_022781395.1). GTDB lineage: Bacteria > Bacillota > Clostridia > Lachnospirales > Lachnospiraceae > UBA3282. The sequence continues at coordinate 39,073 of JALETS010000191.1, forward strand.
CCGGATAAAAATACCTTACATAGCTTTCCAGATTAACTGCATTACGGGACAGGCCAAGCTCCAACAGCTGCTCCGAAAGCTCTCTGACCTGCACCTCTATCCTGTGTGCTTCCTCTATCTTCATCTGCTTACGCAGTTCTGCTGCCTGTTTCTTCCCTTCGGCCTCTATTTTCTTAAGACCTATCCGCAATTCATCCGTTGATAAGATCATTTCCGTAGCAGGATAGATTGTCATAGATTCCAGTTTCTCGATAGAACGCTGGCTTAAAATATCAAAACTCCTGATGGATTCCACCTCATCTCCCCACAGTTCGATTCGATAAGGATTCTCTTCCGTCAGATCAAAAATATCAATAATACCGCCACGGATACTGAACTGCCCCGGTGCTTCCACCTGATAGTTCTTCTCATAACCAAGTTCCACCAGACGGGCTGCCAGCTCGCTTTCCACCACACTGGTTTTCTTATCAATATAAATTACATGCTTTTTCCACACATCAATGGGCACCTGGGGTGCCATCAGCGCATCATAGGTAGTGATTACCGTAACGGGTCTGCCCTCCATAAGTCTGCGCAGACACTTAATCCGCTCCATAACAAGCTGGTTACCATGGATATCTGCCTGGAAAAAGATTAAATCTTTAGCCGGATACAATGTGACATTCCTGTCATAAAATTTATAATCCTCATACAATTCTTTTGCTTTTAAGTCACTGAAAGTAACGATGATCTTATATCGAAAACCATCGCTCAAGCCATAAATCATATGCAGCTTCTGGGAATCCACACACCCGCTTAATGCTACGGCTGCCTGTTCCTTTGTCAAAAGCTTCTTAATCTCTTCATATTCTCCCAGTTCTTCCAGGGGAGCCAGTAATGCCCTCACATTCTACCTCCAAAGCTATATCTTCTTATTAAATAAATTCATTGCCTTATCCGGCCCTTCCGTTATCATGACCTCTATGGCTTCGGCCGCACGACCGGCACTCTCATCCATAATGCTGCGTTCTTCCTTACTAAAATGGCCCAGCACATAGTCTGCCAGATCTCTGCCCTGTGGCTTTTCGCCCACACCCATTTTTACTCTCTGAAATTCATCATGGCCCAGATGCTGTATAATATTTTTCAAACCATTATGACCACCGGCACTGCCTTTCTTACGGATACGGATTTGTCCAACATCCAGACTGATATCATCCGATACCACGATCAGTTCCTCTTTTTCATCTATCTTATAAAAGTCTATGACATCCCTTACGCTTTCACCACTCAAATTCATGTAAGTCTGCGGCTTTACCAGCACTGCCTTCTGTCCTGCCACAAAACCTTTTCCAATGACAGCCTTATGCTTCTTTTCACCCATAACAATATGATTCCTGTCGGCAAGCGCATCTATCACATCAAAGCCAATATTATGTCTTGTATTCTGATACTCCCGTCCCGGATTACCCAGTCCCACGATAATATACATATTTACCTCCTGCGACTTATCTATAATGTCGCTCTCTCATTTTATCAACAACTCACTTCCATAACAAGTATATTTTCCTGGTTGCATAAGAAAAGGACGCTTCCGCGTCCTCTTCCTTCCACCTTATGCATTTTACTACTCACTATCCGGTTCTAACAGTGACTTTTCATAGCTTTCCAAAATAATCTTCTGGATTCGATCCCTTGTCTCTGAATTGATCGGATGTGCAATATCACGATATTCACCATCAGTTGCCTTCTTACTTGGCATAGCAATGAAAAGACCCTTCTCACCTTCAATTACTTTAATGTCATGAACTACGAATTCATCGTCAATGGTAATTGAGACGATTGCTTTCATCTTGCTGTCTTGAGTCATCTTACGCACGCGGACATCAGTAATTCTCATGAAGTTTAGCCTCCTTATCATATGATACCGAACATAGCTGTCGGTTTTCACAAGCTTCTCCACACAAGTCATACTCATCAAGCCACGTAGCTTGCAATATACATTTAGTTAAATACCCTCATGCCCCTAGCACATTATTGTGCTCCAATAGCAGTCGCCTTTCTATCATATCATTAAATTACGTATCTGTCATTATGTTCTACAACAATTTCTATTCCATTGTCTCCTTTGTAATACGAATTTGCACGAATTGTACCTCTGCTCTCTACAATACAATTCTCGATATGTGTATTATCTCCAATATAAACGTCATTCAGAATAATGGAGTTCTTAATGTAGCAGTTATTACCGATATATACTTTCTTGAAGATTACGGAATCCTCTACTGTACCGTTTACAATACAACCACTGGAGATCAGACTGTTTGTGATTTTGGCTCCTGTATTATATTTCGCAGGCGGCAGATCATCCACTTTCGAATAAATATCAGGGTATTGTTTAAAGAAATAATTTCTTATTTCCGGATGAAGGAAATCCATATTGGTTTTAAAATAATCATCTACTGTTGCAATATTGCTCCAATATTCTTTAATTTTATAGCCGTAGATTCTCTTCTGATCTTTATAACGAATTAAAATGTCCTTAACAAAATCGTAACGATCTTCCTCTTTACACTTCTCAATCATCTCAATCAGCTGACGTCTTCTGACTACATAGACACCACAGGAAATCGTGTTGGATTTTGCCACAACAGGCTTCTCCTCAAATTCCTCGATCCGGCATTCTTCGTTCATCTTAACCGTACCGAACCGGTCTACATTGACATCCGGAGACATATCCTTACATACCACTGTAATGTCTGCTTTCTTATCGATGTGATACTCCAAAATCTTATTGTAATCCATCTTATACACGCAGTCACCGGAGGATATTACCACATATGGCTCATGGCAATTTTTTAAGAAGGATAAATTCTGTGCAATGGCATCCGCAGTACCACGATACCACGCATTACTCTCTGCTGTCACTGCAGGTGTAAAAACAAACAATCCTCCCTGCTTACGGCCAAAATCCCACCATTTGGAAGAGCTCAAGTGTTCATTCAGGCTACCCGCATTGTACTGTGTAAATACAGCTACCTTGTTAATATGGGAATTAGACATATTACTCAGTGCAAAGTCAATGCTTCGGTAGCTGCCTGCAATCGGCATTGCGCAGACTGCACGTTTTTGTGTTAATTCCTTAATTCTATGATTATTACCACCTGCTAAAACAATTCCAATTGCTCTCACTATTTGTCACCTGCCTTAATCAAAGTTTTACCGCTTGGAAGACATCCGTTCTCATAATCCTCTGCACTTGTCACACCAAATACAACTGAATTCTTTCCAACGGTAATTCCCCTCGGGACAACGCTCTTTTCACCTACTGTTACAAGACCATGATTATAAATATGGGGATCTGTTTCATTCTCTGCTTCTTCTCCCACACCCAGCTTAACACAATCTTCAATCACGGCATTCTCTGCAATAATGGCTTTATGTAACTCACAATTTGCGCCAATCTGTGATTCGTTCATAATAATGGAATCTCTGACCACCGTATCAGCGCCAATTGTAACACCACAGCCAATAACAGAATTGTATACCTTGCCGTATATCTCTGAACCTTCTCCGATAATGCTTCTCTCTACAACGCTGCCCGATGCCAGATACTGCGGCGGCAGGATCTCACTTCTCGTATAGATCTTCCAGTATTCTTCATACAGGTTGAACTCCGGAACAATATCAATCAGTTCCATATTGGCCTCCCAATAAGAATTGAGTGTTCCTACATCCTTCCAATAGCCATTAAACTCATATGCATAAAGAGGTGCACCATTCTGATGACAATACGGAATAACATGTTTACCGAAATCCAGTCCCGGCTGCTCTGCATTAGTGAGCAATGCTTCCTTCAAGGTCTTCCAGTTGAAGATGTAAATACCCATGGAAGCAAGATTACTTCTTGGATTCTCCGGTTTCTCTTCAAAATCGGTAATCTTACGATTCTCATCCGTAATCATGATACCAAACCGTTTTGCCTCTTCCATCGGAACCGGCATAACAGCAATTGTTACCTCAGCATGATTCTGCTTGTGGAAGTCCAGCATCACTTCATAATCCATCTTATAAATATGATCGCCTGACAGAATCAAAACATATTCCGGATTATAGCTTTCCATATAATCCAGATTCTGATAAATTGCATTCGCCGTGCCCGTATACCACTCACTGTTCATGCTCTTCTCATATGGCGGAAGCACTGTTACACCACCAATATTTCTGTCCAAATCCCACGGAATACCAATACCGATATGCGTGTTCAGTCGAAGCGGCTGATACTGTGTCAGTACACCTAC
>JALETS010000205.1 GCA_022781395.1 Lachnospiraceae bacterium
ACCAAAGGTATACGGAGCAAGCCTGCAGATTATTTCCGACACCTTTCCTTCCCTGATATTGCTGTCTTTAAAAACATAGAACAGGGAAACCGCCCCGATCAGACAGAAAATATGATTATACGTATAGGGTGTATCCGCATAGGATTCCAAAATTCCAAACCGTTCTCCAAGTATACGACATGCCATGGAAACGCCCCATGTTGCAGCGGCAGTCAATACATACAACACTGCCGCATGGGACTTCTTTTCCAACCAGGGAATACCAAATCTCCGAATATATCCTGCAATCACAAACAGACACAGAAACCACCCAAAATCATAACCAAAACGGTCTGTTGCCAGAAAAATCGGAACCACCGATTTAACCAGGCAGAAGAAAAACAGCAGAAGTCCTATGATTACCTGCATCTGTCTCTTATCCATCTGACGGATTCCTGCGCCCAACAGTGGCGCAAAAAGATACATCAGCACATATGCCGTAGCAAACCAATAATGCTCTGTACTGATGGGAAATACATATTCCACCCACTCATACAGGCTGACACTGCCAAACGGAATCACTCCCACCAGCATGAATGCAAGCGGTATGAGTAGCGAATAAAAAAGAACCTGACAAAGCAAAGACGCAGTCCGTCCCGGCCTCCATTCAGATTCCACCAGAAAATAACCACTGATCAACACATAGCAATTAACTGCAACAAGACAAAAAGCCTCCAACAGCCATGCAAAATAATTGACAGGAGTACTTTTCCCCACAAAAGAGTAAGCAACGCCACCCTTCACCAGATAGTGAAGCGCGATTACCATCAACATTGCCACAATACGCAGCAGTTCAAAATTAGCCTGTCTTGCTTTTTTCATATGAGACCTCATTCCGGAGCAGTTTATTTCTTTTCTTTAAAAATCCAAAGCTTACTCAAAACATAATTAGACACGATCACAAGCACCTGACCAATCAGCTTAACAAGCATATTATTGCAATGCAGCCAGGTGATTCCAATCAGAATAACAGCTTCCTCTAAAAGCAGTGTGCCAACCCTTGCACCTACAAACTGCATAAACTCTTTTCCTACACTCTGTGCATCCTTATTCCGGCTTTTAAACACAAATACTCTGTTCGTGAAATATGCAAAAACCACACAGATAACCCATGAAATAACATTGGCTATCAGTTCCTGCATGTGGCACATATTTACAAGCAGATAAAACAATATCACATTCAGCAGGAATGCAATGAATCCCCAAATCAGATAATTGATTCCCTCTTCATATTTCTTGTATATGCCCCAGCCTAAATCCCATAATTTCTTCATAAATGAATATCCTCATCTTTCCTTTTCATCCGATTGGTCCTCCATATCCAGTAAAGGTTCTTTTTACCGGACATAAGTGTTTACCGTTCTCTTGTTACCGTTCCGCTCTCTACACGATATACCATATCGCATTTCTCTATAGTCTGTAATCTATGCGCAATAATAATAAGAGTTTTCCTGCCATGAAGTCTGTTAATGGAATCCATAATGGCTGCCTCTGTGTCATTATCCAAGGCAGAAGTCGCCTCATCCAGCACCAGTACCTCCGGGTCTTCAAAAAGCGCCCTTGCAATACCGATACGCTGCCTCTGTCCTCCCGAAATACGGATACCTCTTTCTCCGATACTGGTATCCAGTCCCTCCGGCAGTCCTCTTACGAACTCATCTAACTGTGCTTCTTTTAATGCGCGCCAGACCTTATCATCATCAATCTCTTCATCCGGATAACCAAATGCCACATTTTTACGGATGGAAGAATCGATCATAAAAATCGTCTGCGGAATATAACCGATATTCTTAAGCCATGATTCATAATGCTCCCTGACTTCCACGCCATCGGCAAGAATATGACCGCTTTCAATCTGTAAAAGCCCCAGCAGAATGTCAACAATCGTAGTCTTGCCCGCACCGGATGTCCCTACGATACCAACTGAGTTGCCGATAGGGATTACCATATCTGCATGGTTAAAAATCAAAGTATCGCTATTAGGATATTTATAGGTAATATCCTCTAATCGAATCTCCTTCTGAATCTCCAGCTTCTCTACTTCCTTCTTTTGCAGATATTTTTCCGCATCATAGCTGACATGATCGTCATGAATCTCTTCCTGCAGATGATCACTTACTCCCATAAAGAAGGGCTCGAAATAGGAAATCGAGGTCTGATAATTATTGATACGGTTTACGCTGGGAAGGAGACGCATGGCTGCCATTGCCAGTGCAGACAACTGTGGCAGAAGATCCGTTATCCTGGCTCCCTGTAATATGATCACAATAAAATATCCGATCATACCACCGATACAGACTGTCTCAATCAAAAGTCTTGGTGTGGCATTAAAAATATTGTATTTCTGAACAGAATTTACATAGCCCGCACCACATTTGGCATACTCATTGATAAAATAATTCTCTTTATTGGCAATCTTAATTTCTTTAATACCCATAACGGACTGTTCAATCCACTTATACAATCCACTATAATAATCCTGATTATCCTGTCCGGCTTTGACCATGATGGGTTTCAGAACTTTCTTAATCAAAAACAAAAGCACTATCATCAAAGCCGCTACGATCATGATCATCTGTGCATCAATGGCAAGCAGAACACCTACCAGGCAGATAAATACAATACACTCGCTGCAAAGCTGCAGGAAGCTTAAGATCAGTCCGTACATGTTATTGACATCTGAAGTGATGTTTCTCTGAATCACTGAAGTATCCGCATTCAGATAATATTCATAAGGACGTTGCATGAAATTGATCATCATACGTCTGGAGGTTGCAAACTGATTCGTATATACACACTTGAGCTGTACCTTCTGCTGACAGAACAGAAAAATATTCTTTATCACAATAACACCCACAAACGCTGCCAGCATGACCACCGCAAACTGGGTGGTA
>JALETS010000207.1 GCA_022781395.1 Lachnospiraceae bacterium
GTTCTGTAACGTCCGGATACGCTGTTACGTGTAAAGTAGCCGTCTGCGTCAAGAGGCGCAGATGCCTGTGCTACATGATAGTTATCCTCTTCATCTGCCGTCATGTAGACTACTTCATCTGTTACACGTGGATTCTGCGGATCAGACTTATCGATCTTGCGATAAGGAGCCTCAATAAATCCATATTCGTTAATTCTTGCATAGGATGCAAGAGAGTTGATCAAACCGATGTTAGGACCTTCAGGGGTCTCGATAGGACACATTCTTCCATAGTGGGTATAGTGTACGTCTCGAACCTCGAATCCGGCTCTGTCTCTGGACAGACCACCCGGACCCAGTGCGGAAAGACGTCTCTTATGTGTCAACTCACCAAGTGGGTTATTCTGATCCATGAACTGAGACAACTGGGAGGACCCAAAGAATTCCTTCACTGCTGCCTGTACAGGTTTGATATTAATCAGAACCTGCGGGGAAATCTCCTCTGCGTCATGGGTAGTCATTCTTTCACGTACCACTCTCTCTAATCTGGACAAACCGATACGATACTGGTTCTGTAACAACTCACCTACCGCACGGATACGTCTGTTACCCAAATGGTCGATATCATCATCATTACCAATACCATATTCCAAATGAATGTTATAGTTGATGGAAGCCAGAATATCTTCCTTGGTAATATGCTTCGGAATCAACTCATGCACATTCTTCTGAATTGCTTCTGCAAGCATTTCAGGATCTTCACTGTACTCCTGCAGGATCTGCTGTAATACCGGGAAATATACCAGTTCTGTGATACCCAGTTCCTTCGGATTACACTCTACGAAGTTTGTAATGTCTACCATCATATTGGAGAGAACCTTAACCTTCTTCTCCTCTGTCTGGATCCATACAAAAGGTACTGCTGCATTCTGGATTGCATCAGCCATCTCAGCGGTCACTTTATCGCCCGCTTTGGCAAGTACCTCTCCGGTCAAAGTATCTACAACATCCTCAGCCAGAATCTGATGTCTGATTCTGTTTCTGAGCATTAATTTCTTGTTAAATTTATATCTACCGACTTTTGCTAAATCATATCTTCTGGGGTCAAAGAACATAGCTGTGATCAGGCTCTCTGCGCTTTCTACACTGAGAGGCTCACCCGGACGGATCTTCTTATATAACTCTAACAGACCTTCCTGATAATTCTCAGCCGTATCCTTTGCAAAGCTAGCCTCAATCTTCGGCTCATCACCGAACAGCTCTCTGATCTCGTCGTTGGTTCCAACACCCAGAGCACGGATCAGTACAGTAATCGGAACTTTTCTGGTTCTGTCAACGCGCACATAGAAAACATCATTAGAGTCTGTTTCATACTCTAACCATGCACCACGGTTCGGGATAACAGTAGCAGAGAATAATCTCTTACCAATCTTATCATGTCCGATTCCATAATAAATGCCAGGAGAACGTACCAACTGGCTGACGATAACACGTTCTGCACCGTTGATTACAAAGGTGCCGGTTTCTGTCATAAGAGGAAGATCACCCATGAAAATCTCATGTTCGGTAATCTCGTCCTTTTCCTTATTGATCAGACGAACCTTTACCTTAAGAGGTGCTGCATAAGTTGCATCTCTCTCCTTACATTTTTCAATAGAATACTTAACATCCTCTTCGCATAACTCGAAGTCCACAAATTCCAGACTTAAATGTCCGCTATAGTCTGAAATAGGAGAGATATCATCGAATACTTCCTTCAAGCCTTCATCCAAAAACCACTGATAGGAGTTCTTCTGAACTTCGATCAGGTTTGGCATCTCCAGAACCTCTTTCTGTCGTGCATAGGTCATTCGCGTATTACTGCCGGCTGCAATCTTACGGATTCTGTTCTTTTCCATTGACAATTTCACCCCGTTCTTTATGATTTACTGCTTATCATCGGAATTTACAATTCAAATAAGCATACCACACCACAATAGTGCACCATACATTCTACTACAAGTCAATTGGGGAGTCAATTATTATTTTTTCGAAAAAGGAATTTTTTTCCTCACACGGAGAATAATAGAATAACCGCCCGTGGGCTGCCCCACAGGCGGTCAAAAAGAATTTCTTTTATCTTACTTTAATGTAACCTTAGCGCCTTCAGCCTCTAATTTAGCCTTGATATCATCAGCCTCTTCCTTGGAAGCGCCCTCTTTCAACATCTTAGGAGCTGCATCAACTAAGTCTTTAGCTTCTTTTAAGCCAAGGCCTGTAGCTTCACGAACGACTTTGATAACCTTAACCTTGTTAGGACCAACTTCTGTTAACTCAACGTCGAACTCTGTCTTCTCTTCTGCTGCTGCGCCTGCATCACCAGCACCTGCTGCTGCAACTACAACACCTGCTGCTGCGGATACACCGAACTCCTCTTCACAAGCTTTTACTAAATCATTTAACTCTAATACTGTTAACTCTTTGATAGCATCAATTAATTCCTGAGTAGATAATTTTGCCATTTTCATTTACCTCCATTTAAATTGTAAGTTTCATAATCTGTTTCTGAATTCATAAGCAGCGTCTTTTGCTGCATTAGAAAATCTTGTTGCCCTATTCTGCAGGTGTCTCAGCCGGAGCTGCTTCCTCTGCTGCAGGTGCTGCTTCTACGGGTGCTGCCTCTGCTGCAGGCGCCTCCTCAGCAGCCGGTGCTTCACATTCGGATGCACCACCTTTTTCTGCTAACTGATTCATGACACGAGCAAAATTGGTAATAGGAGACTGGATACTTCCAAGTAACTTGGACAGTAACTCTTCTCTGGAAGGAATCTTGGAAATATTCTCAATTCCCTGAGCATCATAAGCCATACCTTCCACAACACCGCCCTTGATCTCAAGAGCCTCTGCTGTCTTAGCGAATTTGCATAATACTCTTGCAGGTGCTGTAGCATCCTCTGTGGAAATAGCAACCGCACTGGGGCCTTCCAGATATGGAGCAAGTGCTTCATAGTCAGTTCCCTTGAATGCAAAATTCATCATTGTGTTCTTGTAAACCTTGTAAGTGATACCTGCCTCACGAAGCTGCTTACGAAGTTCTGTGTCCTGTTCTACTGTAAGTCCACGGTAGTCAACAAGTACAACAGACTGTGCATCTTTGATGGAAGCAGAAATCTCTTCTACGATAGGTTTTTTCAGTTCAACCTTTGCCATTACTTTTACCTCCTTATAGATTTTACGCCGAAAGGAGTCTTCTATAAAAAAATCCTCCCTGAAGACAGGAAGGATCGCATCTGCATAGTAACTCTCTCTCCTCGGTAGGCGAACTCTTACGCCGGCATTACGGCACCTACTGTCTTCGGCATGGTTTTAACAACCTTTGATACTATAGCACAAGCCGTGACAGACTGTCAAGCCATTTTTATTACTTCTTTTCTAATTGCAGTTCACCCTGATTTCAACTTCTGTTACATTTTAAAAGTTTCACTTCTACCATGTCACATATCCGTCATCATCGATCAGGACACCACCGGAAATACTTCTCATGTAATCCAGCACTCTCGTTTTCTCTTCTCCCTGTAAAAGAGTGGTCCTGCTCCCGCTTTGCAGGCAAGGGATAAACTGAAACTCCTGTAAACCGTCACGACTGAGTGTTACCTTTACCATGCCGGTATCCACCGTTTTGGAATTAAACCAGAAGTTCCCCAGGCTATAAATAACCGGTACACCCTGCACCACACTGATTTGCTGCAGGCAGTGAGGATGATCTCCGATAATCAGATCCGCACCTGCCGACGCAACCTCCGGAGCCTGCTTCTCCTGTGCCCAATCGATGTTCACTTCATTTTCCGTACCCCAGTGCAGATATACAATCACAAAATCACTGTTTTCTTTCGCTTCCTTCACAGTCTCAATCAGATTGTCTCCATTCCAGCAACGGAATACACCGGCCGAAGAGTCTGTTGCGCCTTTCGTATCCGGATTATCCAATCTCTCAATCTGCGTTGCCGAGACAAAAGCAATCTTCATATTGTCGATAATGTAATAGACCGGTCTGCGTGCTTCCTCCAGATTCCGTCCGGCACCCACATAAGTAATGCCGGCTTCCTCCAATGTGGTAAGCGTATCCAGGAATGCAGCTTCCCCATAATCGTATGCATGATTATTGGCCAGCGACACCAGATCCACTCCCAAATCATCCAGATAAGACACATAAGAAGGTTTGGCTCTGAATGTAAACTGTTTGCCTTCCGTGGGTGTTCCCCTGTCAGAATAAGGGAATTCATTGTTAAGCATCATAATATCTGCATTCTGCATTTCTTCAATCAATTCCGGTGCAATTGCTGTAGAGATATCACCACCATTCTGCAACATTGCACTCATAACAGCATATTGCGCATCGAAAAGAATATCCCCAGCAAAAGCAATTGTTATCTGATCCGGATTCTTGGCATCCTTGGCATAAATATTGTTCTCTGCCATGTATTCCGGGTCATTGAGAATATCCAGATATTTATCATTAGCATCCATAATCTCACTGACCTGCGCCTCCACGTCCTCCATGGCAATAGCCTCTTTGGTTAATTGAAAATGACTATGGTCCTCCACCCTGGTTGGTGCAATAATCCAGGCATACGCAGCCATCAGGCAGAGGCCCGCTGCCAGAACCACACCGAAAGTAATAACAAAAGGGCGCAAAATATTATGGGAGACGCTGATTTTCCCGGTTTTCTTATGTATTTGTTGTTTTTTTCTTTTCTTTTTACTCATACTATTTTCCTATTCACTCGCAAACCCGCACTTCGTGCTCTCCATTTGCTTCGCAAATGTTTGCTCGTTAATAAACGCAGTTCATTATATTCACTGCGTTGGAAGAATCCCAATGGGATTCTTCCGGCTCAGCGAATAAAATGAGCTGAGCCTATTATAGCATAAAAAAGCGATGTGTCATATGCAACACATCGCTTTTATACATTCTCATATAATTCGATTTAGTACTTAGCTGTATTAACCTTTACACCGGGTCCCATTGTTGTTGTCAGTGTAATGCTTCTTAAGTACTGACCCTTTAATGCTGAAGGCTTAGCCTTTACGATAGCTTCCATCAGTGCATCGAAGTTCTCCTGTAATTTAGCTTCATCAAAGGAAACTTTGCCTACAGGAACATGGATAATGTTAGCCTTATCCAGTCTGTACTCAATCTTACCGGCTTTGATATCGTTAACAGCCTTAGTAACATCCATTGTTACTGTACCTGCCTTCGGGTTAGGCATTAAACCTTTCGGTCCAAGAACTTTACCAAGACGACCTACAACACCCATCATATCAGGTGTAGCAACTACTACGTCGAAATCTAACCAGCCGTCGTTCTGGATCTTAGGGATCAGCTCCTCGCCGCCTACATAATCAGCGCCTGCTGCCTCAGCCTCGTTTACCTTATCACCTTTAGCAAATACTAATACTTTAACGCTCTTACCTGTACCATTCGGTAATACAACAGCGCCACGGATCTGCTGCTCAGCATGACGTCCGTCACAACCGGTTCTGATATGAACCTCAACAGTCTCATCGAATTTAGCTGTTGCTGTTTTCTTAACCAGAGCAATCGCATCAGCTGTATCGTACAGAGTAGCACGATCTACAAGCTTAGCTGCTTCTGTATACTTCTTACCATGTTTCATGTCAAATCCTCCATTACTCTTCTACTGTGATACCCATACTTCTTGCAGTACCGGCAATCATACTCATTGCAGCTTCTAAGCTTGCCGCATTTAAATCAGGCATCTTTGTCTCAGCGATCTCCTGAAGTTTAGCCTTGGAGATTGTAGCAACCTTAGTCTTGTTAGGGGTTGCAGAACCGGATTTGATGTTGCATGCTTTCTTTAACAGAACTGCTGCAGGGGGAGTCTTTGTGATGAAACTAAAGCTTCTGTCTGCATATACTGTGATAACAACCGGGATGATAACATCACCCTTATCAGCTGTCTTAGCGTTGAACTGCTTTGTGAATTCAACGATGTTTACACCGTGCTGTCCAAG
>JALETS010000216.1 GCA_022781395.1 Lachnospiraceae bacterium
CGTTATCTGAATGAGCATTGTGATCTGTCTGCCGAGGATTTTGAAGAGAAGATTCTGATTGACGTTCCCATGCCTATGAGCTATGTGACAACGGATTTTGTGAAACAGCTTTCGGTGTTAGAGCCCTTTGGCAACGGAAATCCGAAGCCTGTTTTTGCCCAGAAGAATTTGCATATCTGTAAAGGGAGAATCCTGGGAAAGAACGGTAATGTAGGAAAATATCTGGTAAAGGATGAAACCGGCAGGCAATATGACATGATATATTTTGGCAATCTGGACAAGTGGCATGATTTTCTGGCGGAGTCTTTCGGGCAGGAAGAACAGGACCGGCTTTATCAGGCAGGCAGCGATGTGATACAAATCAGTGTGATCTATTATCCGGATATCAATGTATATCAGGGAAGAGAGAGCCTGCAGATGGTTATGAAGGACTATTGTATCTGATTTATATATAAGAAAAAGAGGAAGAGACAATGAAGAAAATTCTGACAGTAACATTGAATCCGGCGGTGGATAATACTTATACGACGCAGACCGTGATTGCAGGGCATGTAAACCGCATGAGGACAGTCGTTAAAATAGCGGGCGGTAAAGGCGTCAATGTGGCAAAGATACTCAGCCAGTACGGATGTGAGGTTGCGGCAACAGGCTTTCTGGGAGGATACAGCGGAAGCTTTATAGCAGGGGAACTGCAGAAAAGAGGCGTTCAGTGCAGTTTCGTAGAGACTGTGGGAGAGACCAGAAGCAATATGAATATTGTGGCAGATGACGGCTATGTGACAGAGATCCTGGAGCCGGGCCCGGAGATTACGGAAGAAGAACAGGACAAGTTTATGAGGCAGTATACTGCTTTGTTAGCGAAATGTGGTCTGGTTATTCTGTCGGGTTCCGTAGCCAGAGGCTTGAAGCCGGATATCTATGTTGATTTAATCCGGTTGGCAGTTCAAAAGAAAGTACCTGTTTATTTAGACTCCAGTGGCGAAAGCTTACGATTTGGCATACAGGCGAAGCCTGATCTGATCAAGCCTAACGTGAAAGAACTGGAATTTATTATTGGACATAAACTGAAAGACCATGAGGCGGTGATAGAAGCTGCGCATTTCCTGCATGATCAGGGAATTGCCAGAGTAATCGTATCCATGGGAAGAAAAGGGCTGATCAGTGTATCTAAAGAGGGCACGTATTGGGCAAAGACAGCAGGAATCAAAGCAGTGAATACTGTTGGATGCGGAGACAGCGTAGTTGCCTCTTATGCGATGTCGACAGTAGACGGTGAAACGGAAGAAAATGCCATTCGTCGTGCCTGTGCACTTTCTGCGGCAAATGCAACGACAATCGAGAGCGCCAATATTCCGATGGAAACAGCGGAAGCACTGCTACATAAGATTATAGTAGAAAAGATTACGGTATAAACGAAAAAGCCTGGGGGATTCCCAGACTTTTTCGCATTTTCTTATGAGGGGGGAGATAGTGAGTTCTTCAACTATCTTGAGTACTATCATAAAGGCTAATTGTGTCCAAAATGTGTTGAGAATGTTATAAAAATATAAAAATAAATAAAGAAAAATTAAAGAGAATATGAAATAAAAAAGACTGTGTATTGATAGTGGAAAAGTTGAAAAAAAGCAGTTTTCATGCTATCTTATATAGTTACAAGGATCTTATTAAAGGAGAGAGAACATGGCAGTATTAAAAGAGTTACTTGCTAAAGTGGAATATGAATGTATCCGGGGAAGTATGGAGCAGGAAGTGACAGACATCGTGTATGATTCCAGAAAGGTAGAAAAAGGATGCATGTTTGTCTGTATTCCGGGAGCAAAGGCGGATGGTCATGATTATGCCAAAGGAGCGGTTGAGGCAGGCGCATCTGTTTTGCTTGTGGAAAAAGAGGTGGAGATACCGGCAGAGGCTGAAGTGACTGTGATTAAAGTGAATGATACCCACTATGCCATGGCATTTGTGTCGGCAGCTTTCTTTGGCTATCCGGCAGAGCAGATGAAGATTATTGGTATTACCGGAACCAAGGGAAAAACTACTACGACTTATCTGGTTAAGTCTATTTTAGAACAGGCAGGCAGAAAGGTAGGTCTGATCGGCACCATAGAGATTATTATAGGAGATACCCATATTCATGCAGATCACACCACACCGGAATCTTATCTGATTCAGAAGTATTTCAGGGCAATGGCTGATGCGGGATGTGATACCGTTGTAATGGAAGTGTCCTCCCAGGGACTGATGCTGCACAGAACCCAGGGATTTATATTTGATTTCGGTATTTTTACGAATTTGGAGGCAGATCATATCGGGCCTGCGGAACACAAGGATTTTGATGACTATCTGCACTGCAAGAGCCTGTTATTTAAACAGTGCCGGGTTGGTATTGTGAATCATGATGATCCTCACTGGGAGGCTGTGACCGAGGGGCATACCTGCAGCCTGGAAACTTACGGAATTGATACACCGGCGGATCTTCGGGCAGAAAATATTTCTTTCCTAAAAGAAGCGGGTGCGCTGGGAATGTCCTTTGATGTGACAGGACTGATGAATTTTCATGTTCAGATTGCAACACCGGGTAAATTCAGTGTGTACAATGCATTGACGGCTATTGCTATCTGCAGACACTTCGGAGTGCAGGAAGAAAATGTGAAAAAAGCACTTTTGAATGCTAAGGTAAAGGGCAGAATTGAGCCGGTTAAGGTATCCGATGAGTTTACGTTATTGATTGATTATGCCCATAATGCAATGGCGCTTAAGAGCCTTCTGTCCACGTTACGGGAATATCATCCTCACCGTCTGGTATGTCTTTTCGGATGCGGTGGAAACCGGGCGAAATCCAGAAGATATGAAATGGGAGAAGTCAGTGGGCAGATGGCCGATCTGACTATTATTACATCGGATAATCCAAGGACAGAGGAACCGCAGGCAATTATAGATGACATTAAGATCGGTATGGCTAAGACGGATGGCAAGTATGTGGAAATCTGTGACCGCAAGGAAGCTATCGCCTATGCCATCAGTCATGGAGAGCCGGGAGATATTATTGTGCTTGCCGGTAAAGGACATGAGGATTATCAGGAGATCAACGGTGTGAAATACCCGATGGATGAGAGAGATCTGATCCGGGATATACTCGCCGGGGTTTAAGGAAATTGTGAAAGGAGAACGGCATGGCTGAGCGGTATGCGGATATTATCATAGAGATATCCCATGAAAAAGTAGACAGACCTTTTCAGTATAAGATTCCGCAGGAACTGGCTGATGCCGTTTATCCGGGAGTCCGGGTGCATGTGCCTTTTGGAAGAGGCAATCAGGATAGACTGGGATATGTGGTAGATATCTCGGAAGAGACAGAGTATCCGAAAGAAAAAATAAAAGAGATCACATCAGTGGATGAGAAGAGTACGACTGCGGAAAGCAGCCAGATACAGATTGCATACTGGCTGAAGCGACAGTACGGTTCCACGATGATCACAGCTTTAAAAACGGTTCTGCCTGTAAAACAGAAGTTTAAGATGCCGGAGAAAAAGAAGGTTACCGCACTGATTAACAGAGCGGAGCTTCCGGCAGTGATTGAGGAATGCGAGCGGAAGCATCAGACAGCTAAAGTCAGAGTTTTGCAGGCTCTTACTGAGAATGATGTGTTGCCCTATGAATTGATCAGGCAGAAATTGAACGTGTCGGCGGCGACCTTGCAGGCACTGGAGAAACAGGGATATTTACGGATTGATTCGGAAGCCTATTACCGTAACCCGGTAAGACATGTAAAGGCCGGGGATAAGAGGGTTACCTTAAGCGAAATGCAAC
>JALETS010000235.1 GCA_022781395.1 Lachnospiraceae bacterium
CGATATCTCATCTTCTACCCGGCTATGATTCGAACAATAGTCTACCATTATCTCATCTGTTCCTGAATCCATAAAATCTTCTATTCCCTTCGCCTGGCTGACAAGGCTGACCGTGCTTAGAATCAGCATAATTCCAATAGCAAGTGCACGGATAGCCGGCTTATAGTTTCGCTTATTTCTACACATATTCCGATTCGCCAGCAAACCTTCAAAGCCCAGTATTTTCCCGACAATGCTGCCCTTGTCGATCCTCACCTCTTCCATTTTGATATCCTTGGTTCCTCTCACGCATTCCAGGGCAGTTCTTTCCCCGACTCTTTTAGCCGGCCAATATGCGGAACAAAATACCGTAATAAAAGAGAAAAAAGTTGCAAATACAAACGTTACAGGTGTAACTGCAAATTTAAGTGAGATACTGATTGGCCGCATAATAATGCTTTGCTGCAGCCTGTTCAGTTTATCAACATACACCCCTGCTGTAGTTACACTCAGGTTACCCAGCAAAGCCCCCAGCAGCAACCCCATGGGAATCCCTATCATGCTCAGCCAGATACTCTCATAAATAACTGTTTCCCTTATCTGACCGGTAGTCCCACCTACACACTTTAATATGCCAAATTCCTTTATCCTCTGATCGGCACTGGTTCTAAACGCATTAGAAATTACCGTTACAGACATCAGAAATATAAGCAGTCCAAAAATCATTGCCGGAACGAACAATAATACTTTATATGCACTGCCGTATGTGCCATAATTTTCACCAAGGAAATTCTGAAGCATTCGGTTTCCGCTTGAAACAAAGCAGGATGTTGCTGTCAATAACGCGGTCGAAATTACAATTGCCAATACTGTACCGCATGTTCTGTGATGATTTCTCTTAATCTGATTTAATGCTAATCTCGCTGTAATTTTCATGCTTTCATTACCTCATCACTTATGATACTACCATCCCCAATGGTAATAATGCGATCCGCCTGCAGCGCAATTTTATCATCATGCGTAATAAGCAGAATTGTCTGATTATATTTCTGATTTGAAGCTTTTAAGAGGTCTATTATTTCCTGACCGGTTTTACTGTCAAGGTTTCCGGTCGGCTCATCTGCCAGAATAAATGCAGGATTATTGATCAATGCCCTTCCGATAGAGACTCTCTGTTGTTGGCCTCCTGACATCTGCCCCGGGAGATGCTTTGCTCTTTTCTCGAGTTTTAACATTACAAGAAGCTCCTCCAATCTCTCCCTATTCTCCTTACGATTATCAAGCAGCCACGGAAGCATAATGTTCTCCTCTGCAGTTAAGGTCGGGATTAAGTTATAAAACTGATATACCATTCCTATATTCCTACGCCTGAAAATAGCAAGCTCATCCACGTTCTATCCCATAACCGTTCTCATTTGTAGAATACTCAAATCTTTTAAACAATGCAGCATACTGTTCCTTCTTCATTCCCTGTCCGCAATCAGTAACCGAAATCCATTCATATATAGGATTCTCTCCACAGTCTACAATAATTTCGCTACCATTCGGAGAATACTCTATCGCATTCTTAATAAGATTGACCAAAGCCTCCTCCGTCCATTTTCTATCACAACAGATCTCATGGTCATTGACTATCTTAATGGTCTGATCATGAATATCCAGCAAGATGGCAACCGAAATCAGAACAGACTGCACCATATCTGAAACCTTGACTTTCCTTTTATGGAATGTTACCGCTTTGGAATCCAGCTTCGCCATTTTTAACAAGCCGGATACCAGCCACTCCATTTTAGAAAGAGATATCTTAATATTTCGTACAAATTCTGTCTGTTTCTCCGGCTCTACCTCCTCAAGAAGATCCGCCATAATCATCATGGAGGTAATGGGAGTCTTTAGCTGATGGGATATATCTGCCATATACTCTGTTAGGATATCCCTCTCTGCTTCTATTTGTTTCAGTTGCTCATCCTTCTTGTCTGCCAGGGCATATATATCATTTTTCAGGATGCTGAAAGCTCCTTCTTGATTATCCCTAATATCCTCTTTCTTCCCTCTGGCATATCCTCTCACAGCTTCCGATAGAAGTTCGATATCTTTCTTACGAATCCACACGATATCCAATCCCCCTGACTGTCTCAATCTTTACAGCATCGCCCAGTTTCTCCCGCAAACGTTTTACATAGACTGTGAGTGTATTGTCTTCGACATAGTTTCCATCAACATCCCATATCTGCTCAAGAATCTGGCTTCTCGTCAAAAGCTTTGATTGATTTCTGGCAAAGATAAGCAATAATCTGTACTCAAGTGCTGTTAACTCAACCGACTTTTCTCCAATATACACTTTTCCTGAAGTTGTATTGATACTGGTCTCTCCCAGAGCGATGATTTCCCTGTTCACCCCATCCTGTTCATTGAGCCTGCGTTTTACGCGAGCCAGTAATTCTCTGATTCGGAAAGGTTTTACCACATAGTCATCTACCCCTTCATCAAAAGCTCGGACAACTTCTGACTCATCATCTACTATTGTAAGGAAAATAACCGGTGTATCTTTTCTCTTTAACTTTGCACACACTTCAAATCCCGATCCATCGGGTAACTGCATATCAAGAATCCCTAAATCAAATTGCGTATCCTTGACTGCCTGCAATGCATCTTTTATTGAACATACATGCAGAACCTCGTATCCTTCATTGTTTAAAGCATAAACCAGACCGGATGCAATCATCATGTCATCTTCAAGCAGCATTATCTTTTTCACCTTTTACACCATCCTCACCTGCGATACCAACTCTTCAATGAGCTGATTCACCTTTTCAGGCGCATCAGTATTGGAATTATGACCTGCCCCCGGTATCCATTCTAAACGAATTCCGGTATTCTTGTGCCATGCTTTGTTATACCGGATACAGGAACCGGCCTGATCTTTCTCTCCGCAGACGAGAAGCGCCGGACATTCAATCTTATATGGCAGATCGGCCTCCATAGCATCTGCCAGCATCCTATATCCATGTCCTGCAAGCTTAGCATATCTTTCCTGATCACCATCATATACCATCATAATATCATGCATTAATGCTCTACCGTATGCAGATGTTGCTACACCATTTGCCCCCGCCTTCAGGAGAGATTTCCATGGATAATGCCGATATACAGGCTCCATTCTTTTTAAAAGCCAGATTTCTATGCCGGTAACATACTGCCGCTGTAACGGTGCCGAATCAATGGACATAAACCCCTTAAGTTTCTCCGGAAACTGTTCTGCATAGGCCTGCCCAACATATCCGCCCATGGACTGTCCTATGATAATCGGCTTTATGATTCCTTCTGCTTCAAGGATTTCATTCAGCCATCCTGCTTTATCCATAAGGGTAAAATTCAGTGTAAAAGGCCATGAAGCCGCATGTCCGGGGGCATCCCACACGAATATATTTTCTTTCCCTTCAAAATACGCTATCTGCTTGTCAAACAATCGGTGGTCAGCAGTCAGCCCAGGCAAAAAAACAAGTGTCTCCCGCTCTATATTGATCTGTTCACTTATCCAGTAATGTATTGTCCCACAGGATGTTGAATATGTCTTTTCTACCATCATGCTTTCCCTTTCTTATGTATTAATCCGTCGTAATCTCAATCTGATTTCCTTCCGGATCAAGCACACAGCTCTCGTAATAGCCATCACCGGTTGTCCGTGGTCCACTGATCACTTCATATCCATCATTCTTTAATTTTGCCGTAAGCTCATCTACAACATCTTTTCCGTCAACTGC